>SHVN01000101.1 GCA_009694215.1 Xanthobacteraceae bacterium | reverse complement strand
CATTCGCTGATGTTCGTTCTTGGATCAGCAGGCGCGCCGCCGGTCAATACTCGTTGTCAAGTTGGTTCTGCATCCCGGGACGATCTACCAAACCGAAATGGCCCTCGACTCCGCGACGCACGGCCCTCCCTCGGGTAGTCCGCTCAAGTGGCGGCATTATTCGTAGGCTATCCATGCGGTTTTCATTACGCCCTAAGCCACGGTCACCACTTTTTGATAAGGCCCAGAGTTCTGTGACGGCATTCACCAAGGGCAGCGCTATTTCAGGAGAAGCCCGCCAGCGTTACCTCCGTTACCGGTGCAACGGCATATCCATGTCCATTTCTCGCTCCTGATATTTCAATCGGCAGGGTATGGATTGGCACAAACAAAAAGCCCGGCCAATTGGGCCGGGCTTAGCTTACTCAACGCTACGCAACGCTACACAAACGAAATTACTTCGCCGGGCTGGCCTTCGCGGCATAAGCCTCGAACGGCTTGAAGGTCTCCTTGGCGAGATCGGCGTAGAGTTCGCCCACCTTGGTCGCCTGCGCGACGAAACCCTCGTAGGCCGTCTTGGCGTAGTCGGTCTGGATCTCGATTGCCTTCTCGATCGACTTGACGCCGAGGAGCTTCTCCATGACCTTGCTGCTGTCCTCGAAGGACTTCTTCGAGTAATCGGCAACTTCAGTGGCGATCGCCTGGGTTGCCTTGGACAGCGTGTCGAGCGACTTCATAGTCGCATCCATGCTGTCTTTGCTCATCTTCTGAACGTCTTCCATGTTCTTCATCATTGCCGTCTCTCTCCGTCCCGCCGCATCGGCGAGATCACTTGGGGATTTACCTGCCTGGACTTTGCGCGCTCACGCCCGCATGGAAGGCAATATATTGCACTGCACAAAAACAGGCAAGATTTATTTTACAATGCACGCTATCGTGGCATGAACCGCTCCGAAACGCGGCATTGCGCCTTGATTTGCTTTAACTTTTTGGCAACTCCACCGACATACTTTTGAACCTTGTGCCGTCTAGGTCACGCTCCGCCCGGAAAATGGGTGGGGGCCGGTGCCGGCAGAGTTGGACAAGACAGGGGTGCTGGCTGCCCGCCTGAAGCGCTAGAACGGGCTGAAAACGGGGAAACTGCATCATGGTTTGCGTACCAGTCGGAGCCTCCCGCAGGCTCCGCGGGGGATGTTTGGGTATCGCCGCCATCGTCGCGCTGCTCGCGGTCACGATCGATCCCGCCGATGCACGCTCCCGCCGCAAGCGCCACACCAATCGCGCCGCGTTGGCCGCGAGCTACAACCCGCCCTACGCCGCCATCGTCGTCGACGCCAAGAGCGGGGCGGTGCTGCACCAGGCGGCCCCCGACGCCCCGCGCCACCCCGCCTCGCTCACCAAGATCATGACGCTCTACCTGCTGTTCGAGCAGCTCGAAGCCGGCAAGATCAAGCTCGACACGCCGATGGAGGTGTCCGAGGAGGCCTCGATCCAGGCGCCGACCAAGCTCGGTCTCAAGCCCGGCGACTCGCTGAAGGTCGAGGACGCCATCAAGGGGCTGGTCACCAAGTCGGCCAACGACGCCTCCGTCGTGATCGCCGAGACGCTGGGCGGCGGCAGCGAGGACGACTTCGCCCGCATCATGACGCGCAAGGCCCGCGCGCTCGGCATGAAGAACACCACCTACCGCAACGCCTCCGGCCTGCCGAACGAAGAGCAGATCAGCACCGCGCGCGACCAGGCGCTGCTCGGCATCGCGATCCAGGAGCGCTTCCCGAAATACTACCGGTACTTCTCGCTCGCGAGCTTCGTGTATCGCGGCAGCGCCATGCGCAACCACAACAAGCTGCTCGGCAAGGTGGAAGGCGTCGACGGCATCAAGACCGGCTACACCCGCGCCTCCGGGTTCAATCTCGTCACCTCGGTCAAGCGCGGCGCCCGGCATATCGTGGCCGTGGTGCTGGGCGGCCGGTCGGGCGGCCAGCGTGACGCCCGCATGCGCAGCCTGATCGACAGCCATATCGCCGAAGCCTCGACCAAGTCGCCGGCGGCCCAGGTGGCGGAGGCCCCGAAGCCCGAACCCGCGCCGGCTCCGGCTCTGGCCGCGAAGCATCAACTCGCCGCCGCCGACAACGCCCATATCTTCAATCCGGCGCGCACGAGCGAGACCACCGCAGCGATCGCACCCGGCTCGAATGCGCCGATCACGCCGGTCAAGGTGAAGGTCGTGGCGGTCAAGATCGTTGCGTCCAAGGGCGGCCAGGCCAGCGCGCCTGCGGCGAAGCCCGAGCCGGTGCGCGGGACGGCTTTTGCCCCGTTGTCCCGCGAAGAAGCACTGGCCGAAACCCTGGCGGCCGCGACGCCGGTCGAGGCCGCCGTGCCCGCTGCTCCGCCGCCCGGCGCGGGCGCGAAAGCCGAACCAGCGCGGCCTGCCAAGGCTGAAGAACAGTTCGCCTCCGCTCCTTCCCGCCCCGCCGCCCGCAGCGGCTGGGCGATCCAGGTCGGCGCCTACGAGGACGAGGGTGAAGCCAAGCAGCACCTGAACTCGGCCAAGAGCAAGGCTTCGCCCGTTCTGCAGAAGGCCGAGGCCTACATCGAGCGCACCGTCAAAGGCGCTAAGACCTATTATCGCGCGCGGTTTGCGGGCTTCGACCGCGATCAGGCCGAGGCCGCCTGCAAGCGCCTCAAGCGCGACGATATCGCCTGCATGGCCTTGAAGATCTGATCTCGTGAAAACGGGCAGGACACAGGCCGGCAATCAGAACCGGCGCAGCCGAACCAAACGGCTCCCTCCGGTGTTGTTGCCCGGAGATTTAGCGATGGCGTCGCAGCAGAACCTCTTTGGCCTCGTTGATCTGGGCCGCGAGAAAGGTCGACCCGCCCTGGTCGGGATGCAGTTTCTTCATCAGCGCGCGGTGAGCGCGTTTGATTTCCGCGGCTTCCGCCCCCGCCGGCACGCCAAGGACCTGATAGGCCTGCTCCTCGGTCATTTTGGTGCCGGTCCGCGCCGGGCCGCTCTCCGCACCCTGCCCCGATGCCGTGTCACCCTGCGCGTGCTCACGCCAGCCGGGCTCCCGGCGGTCGAGATACGCGGCCAGTAGCGCCCGGCTGTCGGCGTCGAACTCGGTGAGCAGGCCGAGCAGCACCGTTACTTCGAGCGAGTCGAGCGACGCGCCCTGGTGGCGTCCGGCGAGAATGGTGCCGCGCATCGCGCCGCTGTCGTGGTCGAGTTCCATCTCAACGAACGGCGAGCGCACCCGCGACACCTGGCCCGGGGTCTTCTGGGTGCGCTGAAACCAGCCCGTCGATGCGAACGGCCCCCAGCCCAGCAACCCCAGGCCCGTGAGCCCGAGCGGGATCGCGACCTCAAGGTGCCCACGAAAAAAAAGGAGCGCCGCCGCCCCGATCGCCAGGATTCCGCTTGAGGGCCGCACCACCTTCACCAGCAGCTTGGGATCGGCCTTAGAATAGGCGTTGAGGCCCCACAGCACCAGCACCAGCACGAGGATGCCAAAAAACAGCGTCGGCATAGGCTATCTCAACTGCGCCAGCAACTTGACGGCGCCGCTGTTGTGGCGTGCTTTCAGGTCCGCGAGTGCCTTCATGCCGCCCGCGGCATAGGCTGCGACCGCGCGCAGCAGCTCGGCAAGCTCGTGCGCAGCGCTGATGTCGAACCGGCAATAGGCGCCGCGCGACAGCCGCGCGATCTCCCGGAACGCCTGCTCCGCCACCGCATCGCGGCCCTCCTGAAACACGAACGCCGGAACCCCGAGCAGGCCCAGCTGCCCGGCAGCCGCGCAGAGATCGTCGATCGGCTCTTCCATGGCGTCACCGACGAACACCAGCGCCTGCACCTTCTTTGCCTCGTTCTCGCGGCGAGCATGCGCGAGAATTTTTCCGATCTGGGTGTGGCCGCCGCGGCAATCAATCTTTTCCATCAGCCCGCCGAGCTTCCGCGCATCGGACACCCAGGCTGAAGCGCGGCACTCACCGAGACCGCGATAGTAGAGAAGCTGCACGTCGAGCCCGCCGATCGCCGACGTCTCGCGGAACATGTCGGCCTGCAGACTGCAGGCCGTGTCCCACATCGGCTGGCGGCTCATGGTGGCGTCGAGCGCGAAGATCAGCCGTCCCCGCTGGCCGGATGGGGCGGCCTGGCCGAGCGACTTGACCTGCTTGAGAAACGCATCGATCTCGGCGCGCGGGGACGCCGCGGCCGGCTGTTTTCGGGTTTCGGTCGGAGTGGGGTCTTTCGCCATCAGGGCCCGCAAGCGGTTCGAATCCGCTCTATAAGTGCGCCTTCGCAGGCCCGGCGCAATGCCCATGACGGCAAGAATAGTCGGCGGCGGTGCCGCAGCCCGGGATACGATCAGAAAGCGATGATGTCGGGCAATTCCAGCGGCTGGGCCTGCGCGGCGAACCACTCCTGGCGAGCGGCGGCGCGCCGCATGCCGCGTTCATCGATCGGCAGCTTGAGCGACTTGAGCAGCGTCTCGACCTCCTGCCGGGCAGCCAGATGCGACATGTTCGGCCGGGTGCCGAGCGTGTCCTCGTCGAGATTGTCGAGCGCGGTCAGCCCGCGCGGATAGAACTCGCGGAAGATCACCCGCTCGGCGAAGCCGTCCACGGCGCGGAAGCCGAGCCGCAGCGAGAGCTCCTGGAGCCCCTCGCCCACCAGGCGCTTGTTTCGCGAGCCGAGCATGGACAGGCGGTTACGCACCACGATCCAGTCGATCGTCGCATGGACCACCACGCGGCGCTGGCGACGCGCCTCGGCAACCATGTTTGAGAAGACACTTGTCCCGGTCACCGCGAAGGTCCCGGATCGACCGTGACGAGCACGTCGAAGTCGACGAATCTGTCGTTGAGCGGCGTGATCAACGTGTCGGCCATCGAATGGGCCAGCCGCATCAGATATCTGTCGTGGCCGGACGTATCGATGACGATGAAATCGTGCGTGTGCTCGATGGCATCGACCGCGGCGGCGAACTCGTTGAACTCGGTCGCCTCATTGTCGGACACCAGCGCACCGTCCTGCGCGCGATGCAGTAATGCTGCGGCAATTCGAGATCGAGCCGGGCGTGCTTTGCCCAGGCGCGGCGGTTCTCGATGTAATGGGTAAAGCTCTTCTGGCGCGAGTCGAGGTCGATCGTGGCTACCCGCTGGCTCGCCTTCAGCAGCGCGACCGCGATATGCATCGCGACCGTTGATTTGCCCGACCCACCTTTTCGTTGCCGAGCACAACGCAAAAGGCTGAGCGTGGCCGCACGCTACCCTCAACCGACATGGCACTCCTCACAGGGCCATTACATCGGCCTGACCCCGCTTGCGGTCAAGATTAACACGTGTTCTCGATAGGTTAAGGATTAACTTGAACCATGATGCGAAAGTCAAAATCCACTGCGAAAAAGCTCGCGAGACCGCGCGTGCTGCGCACCCTGTCTGCGATGCGCACATGGAGCGCGCAAGTTCGCGGCAAGCGCGAAACCGTCGCCCTGGTCCCGACCATGGGCGCACTTCATGCCGGTCACCTGGCGCTGGTGCGCCTTGCCAAACGCCGCGCCGACCGCGTCGTCGTCTCAATCTTCGTCAATCCGGCCCAGTTCGCGCCGAACGAGGATTTTTCGAGCTATCCGCGAACCTGGGACGCCGACATCGCGGCCTTGTCGGAACTTTCGGTCGATGCGATCTGGGCGCCGGGCGTCGCCACAATGTATCCGGACGGCTTCGCGACCAAGATCGCGCCGGGCGGACCGGCTCTTGCCGGCCTGGAAGACAAGTTCCGACCGCATTTTTTCGGGGGAGTCTGCACGGTCGTGGCGAAACTCCTGCTGCAGGTGGCGCCCGACTTCGCCACATTCGGCGAGAAGGACTATCAGCAACTCAAGGTCGTGACCGCGATGGCGCGCGACCTGGATATCCCGACGAAGATCGTCGGCCTGCCGACGGTCCGCGAAAAGGACGGCCTCGCGATGTCCTCGCGCAACGCCTACCTGTCGGCGGACGAACGCGCGGCCGCGCCGACGCTCCATCGTGTGCTGAAAGAATGCGCAGCTCGGCTGAAAGCCGGCCAGCCCCTCGCCACGACGCTGGGCGAAGGCGAAGCGGAAATCGAAAGCGCCAGATTCGCCGTGGATTATTTCGAGGCGCGGCACGCCGAGACGCTGACGAAGGTCGCATCGCTTGCCGATGGCCCGGTACGATTGCTGGTGGCGGCGAAAATCGGCCGCACGCGCCTGATCGACAATATCGGGGTCTAGAGCAGCCCCAATTCCCGCAACTCGCGGCGCAGCGGCTCCGGCATGCTCGACGTGCCCCGCGCGACGCGATCGAGATCGGGTGGCGCGTCTTTTTCCGCGAGATAGCGCCAGCCCTGGAACGCGCGATAGGGCCGCGGCCGCACCGGCACGCATTTCGGATCGAGGATGAGCCGGCAGCGGCCGACGCCCTCCTTGTCCACGAACGGGCGGACGTCGAGGATGCGCTCGCGGCAGAGGATCTCGCCGCGGATTACCCAGAAGATCGAGCCCCCTCCGAGAATTTCCTCGGCGCGCTTGGGCACCATGCGGGTGGTGTGGATGCGCTCGGGCTTCTTGACGCCGCGCTTCTTCTGCTCGGCAAGCTTGAGCTTGATCCAGTCATCGAGGTCCTCGATCGAGTCGGTTCCGACGCTGAGCTTGATCAGGTGAAGCGGCATGTCACTGGTCCGTGGAGTCAATCGTCATCAGCTTCACGCCCTCGGCAACCTGGCTGCCCACGGCAACCGCGATACCCGCAACGCGGCCGTCGCGCGGAGCGGTCAAAGCGTGCTCCATCTTCATCGCCTCGATAATTGCCAAGCGCTGACCCTTTATCACTTGCTCGCCATCGCACACCAGCAGCGCCAGTACCTTGCCATGCATCGGCGCCTTAATCTGCCCGTCGCCGCCCGCGTGATCGAGATCGCCGGCGCCCAGATCGGCGCGGCGGACCACGGTCTGGCGACCCCGGCGCAGCACGTAGATGGCATCTGCGGCCGGGATTGCGGTGGCATCAAGAGCGGCCGTCACGCCATCCACAGCAACCGCCGGGCCGGCCGCGCCATAACTCACCCGGGCTTCGAGCGGCTCGCCGTCGGCCAGGATGGGCAAGGCGAGCGCGCGGGGACCGGATAGCTGAAAGCCGTCGGCCGTATCCCACGGCGAGGCCGGGGCGTCCGGCGCGCGGTCGAGGCTCCGGCCGATCCGGTCGGCTTCCCGCGCCAACAGTTCCGCCGCCCCGAACGCCACAGCCGCGAGATCGGCGCCTCCCCCGCCGAGCACGGCGATGTTGCGCTCGATGAAACCTGTGTCGAATTGTTCGGCGTGGAATTCGCCCGCGCGGCAGAGCGCCGCGAGCAGCGCCAGATTGGTGTGGGGACCGGCCGCGATGGTGTGCCCAAGCGCGGCGGCAAGCTTGTCGAGGGCCTCGGCGCGAGTGGGCGCGTGCGCGATCATCTTGGCAATCATCGGATCGTAGTAAGGCGTGATCGCGCTGTCCTGCTCCACGCCAGTGTCGACCCGCACGCCGCCGGGAAATTGCAGCGCGATCAGCGTCCCGGTCGAAGGCAGGAAACCGCGCGCCGGGTCCTCGGCGTAGATGCGCGCCTCGACGGCGTGACCCTGCAACGGCACGCAATCCTGGCTGAGCGGAAGCTTCTCACCCGCGGCAATGCGGAACTGCCATTCGACCAAATCGAGCCCGGTGATCGCCTCCGTGACCGGATGCTCGACCTGGAGCCGCGTGTTCATCTCCATGAACCAATAGCCATCGGCCCGCAGTCCATTTGAGCCGTCGGCGATGAACTCCACCGTGCCCGCGCCAGCATAGCCGACCGCAAGCGCCGCCTTCACCGCGGCTTCGCCCATCGCCGCGCGCAATTCCGCGCTCATGCCGGGCGCTGGCGCCTCCTCGATCACCTTCTGGTGGCGCCGCTGCAGCGAACAGTCGCGCTCATTGAGATGAATGGCGTTGCCGTGCGCGTCGGCGAATATCTGCAGTTCGATGTGACGTGGCACCGAGACATATTTCTCGATCAGCACGCGCGCATCGCCAAACGAGCTCTTGGCCTCACGCTGCGCGCCGTCAAGCGCCGCTTCGAATTCGGCATGCTTGTCGACGCGCCGCATGCCCTTGCCGCCGCCTCCGGCAACGGCCTTGATCAGCACCGGATAGCCGATCTCATAGGCCTTCTGCTTGAGAAACGCCGGTTCCTGCCGCTCGCCGTGATAGCCCGGCACGACCGGCACGCCGGCCTTCTCCATCAGCGCCTTGGCGCGATCCTTCAAACCCATGGCGCGGATCGCGGACGGCGGAGGTCCCACGAACACGATGCCGGCCGCGGCGCAGGCCTCGGCGAATTCAGCGTTCTCGGAGAGGAACCCGTAGCCCGGATGGATGCACTGTGCGCCGGACTTGCGCGCCACCTCGATCAGACGGTCGATGACGAGATAGCTCTCGGTGGCGGGCGCCGGGCCGATCGGATGGGCCTCATCGCAACGGCGCACGTGCAGCGCGCCGGCGTCCGCCTGCGAATAGACCGCGATGGTGCGCATACCGAGCCTCGCGGCGCTGCGCGCGATCCGGCAGGCGATCTCACCGCGGTTGGCGATCAGGACGGAGGTAAACATGGCCTGACGGATTAGCACCGGCCGGGTCCGGTTGTCCTAGAGGACGCCCGCCAAGACACACTTCATTGGCTGGAGTGCCGGTCGGGCGCGGCGGGAGGAACCGCCGGGGCGGCCTGCGGCACGAGCTGCGTCGGAGGCGGCGGCATGGGCGCCGGCGTTGGCGCCGCAGCCACGGGTGCTGGCGTCGATGGCGGATGCGGAGGCGCCGGTGCATCCCGCGCAGTCTGGCGGCGCGCCGGCGCGGGAGGCGCGGCCGGTGCGGCGGTCGGACGCTTCGGCGGCGGCGCGGGGGGTGTGCCGGGCTCCGCAATCATGATGCTCACCGCCGGGATCGAACTGGCCGACGAGTAATCGAACCTGGAGGACACCGTCGCGCCCGGCGACCCGCTTGGCGCTGCCGCGGACCCTGTGCCCGTGGTTGCCAGCGGCGGCACGTTCGAGGATGACGGCGCCGATGCGACCGCGGCGACGCCCGAACCGTTCGGCTGCCAGGCCAGCGCGTGCACGCCCAGCGCAGCCTCAAAGGCGCGGGCCTTCATGTTCGCCGCAATGCGCGAGGGATCGCGCAACAACCGAAGCTCGGCGCATTCGGTCCCGTTGCAGCCCCGCGTCGTCAGAACATGAGCCACCAGGCCGAAGCGGTCGGCTTCAAGCGCGCGCCGCGCTCGCTCGAGCGAAGGGCGGTAGGCCGGATCGCGGTCGGCGAGCGAAACACTCGGGGCGAGCAGCGAAACCCTGGCATCGACATAGGCCAAAGCCGAGGCAACCGCCTCGGGGGTCGCAAACAGCGATTTTTCGCAGGCGCTCTCGACCACAACGCTCGCCACGGCATCCAGACAAGCCAGCGCGGAGCCCGGCGCGATGGAACGCGCCGTCAGGTCGGCCGCGCGCGCCTCGATCGCGCGGCGATCGGTCGCCTGTTCACGAACAATAATGCGGTCGACCAGCGCGTAGGCGCACATCGCACCCACCAGCACCACGCCGCCGCCCCAATAGACGCTTATCATCCCGCTCTGTCCCGCGCGCCGAAACAAGATCATGGCCAAGACGACAAGCGCAACCACACCGGCGCCCGGCCTCCTTGATCGAGACGGCTCGATCCCTCAGATCCTTCGAGCATCCCTTCGCCATTGCACTCCCCCGCCGCTGTCGACGAAGGAATCTGAATCTGATTTGCGCCGCCCGAGGAATCCACTGTAACTGAAAGGATTCACATCAACCGGAAAACGCTCTAGCGCTCGCGGTCGAGCTGGCTTTCTTTCGCCACACGCTCGAAGGCCTCGCCGGTGCTCTTGATCCGATACTGGTGTTCATCGCCTTCCGGCGGCATCAATTTCACCACTTTGAACGATCCGCTCGCACCGAAACGGCCAAATGGACCTGATGTGTAGCGCACGTTCTGCCCGATCGAATATTTGTGCGTTTTGAGCAACGGACTCTCCCGTCAACACGCTGACAAACACCACCCCACAAACGGCCTCCATTTTCCATGAATGGCCGTTCACGAACTATAGCAGTTAAACCCGTCCGATGGTGTGAAAAATGCGCAATTGCCCATGCCTCCGGCACGCTATCGCTACGTTGATAATCATTCGACTTTTTATAGTGTTAGGTTGATTTATTAAGGCCGCGCAGTGCCGCGAAATCGGGCTTCTGCCAGCCCTGCAAAAGTGCCGGAACTGTCCACGTTCAAAGGCGCCGAAGTGGTGGCGATTGCACCTGAAATTCACCGCTCACCGCACTGTGATCGCGTTGCCGATCGACAACCCGATTTAGGTCACGGAGCGGCTCTAGAGAGCACAATCCGCTCCCATCGGAGCCGGCCGCAAACGGAGACCCGCCATAGAACGGCTGCACTTTGCCTGCCCGAAAAACCGGACAGGACATCGACGTCGGAATCGACAGCGAACTCAAAACCCTGCTGCGCATCCGCAGCAACCATGTGGTTGCGCGCTGCCCAGTCTGTGGCGAAAGCCACAAATGGGAGGTGCGCGAGGCGCGACTTCTGGAGGCTGCTTAAAGCGCGAGCCCTCGTCGAGCGCGCCGCCTCATTTTCGGAGCCATCGCGTCAGAACGACTCGACCCAGGGCCGCACTTCCACTTCGGAGGTCCAGGCGCTGTGCGGCTGATGGATGATGTGCAGATAGGTCGCCGCGATCGAGGTCGGGTTGAGCATGCTTGCGGTCTTGCCGGGCGGCTCCGGCCGGCGCTCGCTCCTGATGCCCCCATCGACGATGACATGCGCGATATGGATGCCCTGCGGATGCAGCTCCCGCGACAGGCTTTGCGCGAGCCCCCGAAGCGCGAACTTGCCCATCGCGAACGGCGCTGAAAGGGCAAATCCCTTCACGCTCGCCGAGGCGCCGGTGAACACAACGCAGCCGTGCTTCTTCGGCAGCATCCGCTTCACCGCCTGCTGCGCGACCAGGAAGCCGCCGAAGGCGGAGACCATCAGGGATTTCTCGACCTCGGCCGGGTCGAGCTCGATCAGCGGCCCGCGGGTGCGGTAGCTCGGGTTGTAGATGACGATCTCGGGCGCGCCGAAGCCTGCGTCGAGATCGGCAAACAACTTGTCGACGTCGGCGCGCTTGCTGGCGTCGCAGGTAAAGGTCACGCCGCCGATTTCCTGGGCCAGGCCGGCGAGATCGCCGGTCGTGCGGGCGGCCAGCGCCACCTTGATGCCCTCGGTGGCCAGCACCCGCGCCAGCGCGGCGCTCAGCCCCGAGCCCGCGCCCACGATCAGCGCGGTGTTGAACTTCACGGTGGGCATAGCAAGCCTCCAAATGGTTGCAACGCCATTGCCGGGGCGTCGGTCCAGGGACACAATGTCTTTGCATAGTATCGCAAAGTCCGGGGGTGAACGATGCGGGCGGCCTACTACGAAAAAAACGGGGCGGCCCGCGACGTGCTCCGCGTCGCCGAGGTCGATACGCCGCGGCCGGGCCCGGGCGAGGTGCGCGTCAAGCTCAAGACGTCGGGCGTCAACCCGTCGGACGTGAAGGCGCGCGAGGGCCGCACCCGCAAGCTCAGCTTTCCGCGCGTCATTCCGCACAGCGATGGCGCGGGCGAGATCGACATGGTGGGCGAAGGGGTGCCGGCGGCCCGCAAGGGCGAGCGTGTGTGGATATGGAACGGGCAATGGAAGCGCCCGTTCGGCACCTGCGCTGAGTTCATAGTGTTGCCGCAGGCCTTGGCCTCTCCCCTGCCTGCACCGGCAAGCTTCGAGGCCGGGGCCTGCCTCGGCATCCCGGCGATGACCGCCTATCACGCGGTCGCGGTGTCCGGCGCGGGCAAGGGCTCGACCGTGCTGGTCACGGGCGGCGCCGGCGGCGTCGGCCATTACGCCATCCAGTTCGCCAAGGCGCGCGGCGCGACCGTGCTGACCACGGTCAGCTCCGAGGCCAAGGCCAAGCTCGCCCGTGAGGCCGGCGCCGACCACACCATCGACTACAAGCGCGAGAACGTCGGCGAGCGGGTGATGGCGCTGACCAACAAGACCGGCGTCGACGCCGTGATCGAGATGGATCTCGCGGCCAACGCCAAGCACTACCCGGGCTGGCTCCGCCCGCGCGGCCATATCGTGGTCTATGGCACAGGCAGCGCCGAGGCGACGATCCCCGCGCAGCCCTCGCTGGTCAACGCCATGAAGATCGAGTTCGTCTATGTCTATGAGCTGACGGCGGAGGAGCGCGCCGCGGCGGTGTCGGCGATCAACCGCATGCTGGAGAACAAGACGCTGATCAACAACGTCGCGCTATCGCTGCCGCTCGACGATATCGCGGCCGCGCACGAGGCGGTGGAACAGGGCAAGGCGATCGGGAATGTCGTCGTAACGCTTTGAAAAATCATGCCGGGAGGAATCTCATGTTTCGTTTGTTTGCCGCCGCGGGGCTGGCCATGACGCTGGCCGGGTCAGGCGCGGCGCTGGCGCAGAAGGCCACGTTCTACACGGTGACCTACGTCGAGGTCGGGCCAGTGCTGGCCAGGATCGGCTCCGGAGCCCTGCAGGCCTATCGCAACGCCGGACGCAAGGATCAGGGCGCCGTGCTGCTCGAAGTCCTCCAGCGCATCGACCGGCCCAATCAGTTCGCGGTGATCGGCGTTTGGGCAGACCGGAAGGCGTTCGAGGCGCATTCTGCGGGCGAACATGCCAGGAAGCTAAACGAGAAACTCGCCACCATGCTCGCGGCGCCCAACGACACCCGCCAGCACAACGGCCTTTCCGTCGCGCCCGCCAAGTCCGGCAAGGATGCGATCTTCGCCGTCACCCACGTCGACGTGATCCCGCCGCAGAAGGACAACGGCGTCAACGCGGTCGAGCAACTCGCCGACCAGAGCCGCAAGCACGCCGGCAACCTCATTTTCGACGTCTGGCAGCAGACCAACCGGCCGAACCATTTCACCGTGGTCGAAGCCTGGAGCAACCGCGGCGCGTTCGATCTGCATCAGATGCAGAAGGAAACGCGGGATTTCCGCACCAAGCTCGGCCCGATGTCCGGCGCGCTGTACGACGAGCGGCTCTACAAGCTGGTCAAATAGCGGGGCATTGGACCCTCACGAAAGGCTGGAACTTTCCATCCGCTTCGCGGTTACCCCGCCAACGCGAAGCGAAGGAGGATGGACCATGACTTTCGGTAAAGGCGCGCTGTTGTGGCTGATCGGGATTCCGCTGCCGATCATCATTCTGCTGGCGATTTTCTGGCGCTAATTCTTCGACGGCGCGAACGCGGCCTGCGGCGCAAAGGCGCTTTAGGCCGCGTTTGTTTGCATGCCTCCGCGCCATCCCGATTCAATTTTCAAACAGCCAAGTCTTAATCAGCCAAGCGCCATCGTTCTCGCGGCGCGATTGCGCCCGAGCGATGCCGGCCGGTGAGCCTGCGGAAACAAGTCCGAGGGCGCGCGGGACGCCGGGGGTCCAGCGGACCCACGGGCCTCGGCATGTCGCCACACCGAAGCGGAACGGCGGTCCCGGCAGGGGCCGCCATTCGGATTGTCGAAAACCGCAAGTCCGCTTTCTCTCCAGCGTCCCGCGCGCGGTGTTTATAGGCTTGCTCTGCACGCCCCCCGGTGGACCACTTTTCTACCCACCGCTATTGGGCCACAGCGACCGCCTGACCGTCGGAACGGCTGTACGGCAATCGCTTCCAAGGGCCCCGTGATCCGCAGTTGGCGGATCGGGACCGTGCAGCTTGCGCCGCCGCGCGTTGGGTGTGCGTGTTGCACCCGTGCGCGGCCACCGCCAGCCTGTCCCGCTTAACGACGCCTCGCGAAGCGCCCTCAGATGGACCGGCCTGGGCGTATTATGAGTCCGGGAACAGCGAGCGCGGATAAGTTGGCCAAGGAATTTATCTGCCGGAAGCAAACTTTATTTTGCGGGATAACAAGTTATCCCCGCGGGAATAGAACGGACATTGCTTCTATCCCGGCCGCGGCACGACTCAAACATGGACGGCCTTGTAGAACCGGCACGCTGCAGCGCTCTACATCCTAAACACCCCAAACCGCGTCTGCGGGATCGGCGC
>SHVN01000006.1 GCA_009694215.1 Xanthobacteraceae bacterium | reverse complement strand
CACGTTGGGATTGCCCGAAATGTGCTTGCTCATATGCTTCGCGAGCATGCGCGCGTAGAGATCATAGGCGCCGCCGACGCTGTAGCCGATGTAGAGATCGACCGTCTTGCCCTTATAGAACTCCGCCGGGCCTTGCGCGTGTCCAAGGGACACGGCAGCGGCGAGGAGGGCGGCGGCCAGCAGGCCGCGCGTCAACGCTGCAAACACTCTGTTCCTCCCTTTGGAATGGCCGCCGCTCCGCGGCGGTTGCCCTATGCACCCATTATCCTCGCCGCCGGATTGATTTGACAAGGACGCGCGATATGGTGTTGCCACATTGCATCGATCTTGTCCTGCGGGGCTTAGTTCCCAGGGAGCCGGCGAAATGACAGGTATCCTCGAAAATCCTCCCGGCGTGGGTCACAACCAGCCGGAAGCGGAAGGGGCCGAGAAGGAAAATCAGCACTGGGACCGCTGGGCGAAGAAGCGCACCTTTGTGCGCGCGCTCGAAGGCACCTACAGCCATCTCTACAAGCAGTTGATCGATCAGCCGCGCGTGTTCTCGTCGAAGGACGTGCCGTGGAAGGGCGGGCCGGGGCACTACGGCAAGAGCGTGATCTCGCCCCAGGCGGTCAACATCACCCAGTCGATCGAATCGCACATCGAGGCCTATGCGCCGGGCGCGTCCGGCCAGAAGCACGGCCATCTCAACAGCGCGGTGTTCTACGTGCTCAAGGGATGTGGCCATGACGTGCACGACGGCCGCCACATTCCCTGGAAGGCCGGCGACGTGATGCTGGTCGAGAATGCCTGCGTGCACCAGCACTTCAACGACTCCGCCGACGAAGAGGCGATCCTGCTGGTGTTCAAGGCCAAGCCTCTGTTTCTGTTCATGCACCTCTTGTTCCAGAAAATCGTCGAATGGCCGTCGAAAATTCCGCCCAAGGGTGCGGAGAACTACAAGCCGCCGTCGGACATCTGAGGGAGCGAAGAACAATGACTCTTTTCACCGATCGCGGGCCTGCGCTCTCCGGCCACAAGACCGCGACCTTCCGCGCCGACGACGTCAAGGCGTCCGAGGCGTTTCGCAAAGGCTATGAGAGCAAAACCAATGTCATCCTCGCCGAGGATATGCCGTGGGAGCATTCGGCCGACGGGCTGATCAAGCATCTCGTGCACGAGAAGCTGAACACGCGCGAAATGTGCGTGGAGGCCTACATGCAGTTCCTCAAGCCGGGCGAAAACTCCGGCATCCACCGGCACATGTGGGAGGAGATCATCTTCGTGGCCGAAGGCTCGGGCTACGATCTGCATTGGGACCTGAAGTGGGACTGCCTCGAGGCGTTCCAGTGGGAATGGGCGGCGGAGCCCAAGGCCTACAGCTGGAAGCGCGGCGATTACATCTACATCCCGCCCTTCACCAACCATCAGCACGTCGCCGGCGATCACGAGGATTGCCGGCTGATCGTGATGTCAAACCGCATCGTCAAGGAAATGGGCTTCGACTGGTTCGACCAGGTCGCGAACGCGCCGGGCTTTGACGCGCCGAAGCAGAACGGCGACGGGCGTTGACCGTGATCGTAGCTGTCATGCCCGCTAAGGCGGGCATCCAGTAAGGCCGGTGTTTACTGGGTCCCCGCCTTCGCGGGGACGACATTTGTCTGTTTGGCTTTCGCCATCATCAGCACCGCCTCGATCATCGCCGCCGGATTGGCGATGCCTTGCCCCGCGATGTCGTGGCCGGTGCCGTGCGCGACCGAAGCGAACAGGATCGGCGTGCCGATGGTCAGCGCTGCGGCGGCGTTCTGCGCCAAAAGCTTCGCCGCGATATGACCCTGGTCGTGCAACATGACGACGAAGGCGTCGAACCCCGGCATGTGGAACATGGTATCGGCGCCGAACGGGCCTGAGACGTTCAGCCCTTCGGCCGTGACCGCATCCATTGCCGGTTTGATGGTCTCGATTTCCTCGCGGCCGAACAGCCCGCCTTCGCCGGCGTGCGGGTTGAGCCCGCTGACGGCGATCTTCGGTGCCGCGATCCCTATGCGCTGGAGCGTCGCGTTGGCCGCGCGGATCGTGCGCGACACGCTCTCGCGCGTGATCAGCGCAAGCGCCTCGCGCACGCTCCGGTGCAGGGTGCAGTGCGCGATCCGCGTGTGGCCGAAGCACAGCATCATATAGACGCCGCTCTCGTCGGCCCCGGTCTGCTGCGCGACGAACGACGGATGGCCGTCGAAGGCGATGCCGGCCTGGGCGATGGAGGTCTCGTGCTGCGGCGCGGCCACCACGGCATCCACTTCGCCCGCCATCGCGGCCTTGACGGCGGCGGCGCAGAACGCAACCGACGCGCGGCCGCTGATGGGGCTCACGACGCCGAAACCGAGCGACGCGGTCTCCGGCTGCGGACAGGCCAGCACGTCGATTTGCGAGGGATTGATCTTGATGCCGCATGCCCTGGCATGACGCGCCAGCAGGTCCGGATCGCACACCAGGATCGGATCGCAGGCGGCGCGCACGGCTGGGTCGAGCGCGGCCTTGAGGCTGATCTCCGGCCCGATGCCGGCCGGATCGCCTACGGGGATCGCGATCTTGATCCTGCCGCTCATATCACTCCCACGGCATCAGCGAGGCGTGGATCACGTCCGGCACGCCCTCGTTGCCGACCGAGCGGATGGCGAGGTCGACGTCCTTCAGGCCGAACTTGTGCGTCGTGATCAGCTCCAGCGGAAAGCGCTTGGAGGCGATCTGTTCCAGTGCCAGCTCACAGGCCTTGTAGCTATGGCCGCGCGCGCTTTTCATGGTGATGAACTTCACGGTGAATTTCTCCAACGGAAAATTGGGAAACTCGCGGAGTTCGCCCTGCGCGACGATGATTCCGGCCTTGCGCTTGAGCGCCTCAATTCCGAGCAGGATCGGGATGGCGCCGGCGCCGGCGGTGCAGTCGAGTGAAACGTCCACGCCCTTGCCGCCGGTGATCTCCATGATGCGGGCGAGCGGGTCTTCCTTGGTCACGTCGATGACGTGATCGGCGCCGAGTTTTTTAGCGACCTCCAGCCGTGCGCGGTCCTTCGACGTGCCGGTGACGATGATGAGCGAGGCGCCGGCTTGCTTGCAGATCACGGTCTGCGACAGGCCCTGCTGGCCCGGGCCCTGGATCAGCACCGTCGAATTGTAGCCGACGTTGCCGTCGAACAAAGACCACTCGACGCCATTCGCCATCGGCGTGACGAGCCCCGCGAGCTCCGGCGTGACTCCCTTCGGAACGTGATGGATCACCGCGTTCCACGGCAGATAGACATATTGCGCGAAGCCGCCCCACAGGTGCGGGGCCTTCTCCGCCGAGGTGTAGCCGTAGCGGATCGCGTCGGGATTGGTGCGCCAGTTGGTATTCTCGCAGTGGCGGTACTGGCCTGCGTGACACCACTCGCATTTGCCGCACGAGACATAGTGCTCGACGAAAACCAGATCGCCCTCCTTGAAGCCCTTGCGCGCGGTGAACTCGCGGCCCGCCTTGGCGATAGTGCCGATGTTCTCGTGACCCATGATCACGTGGTCTTTGGTCGGCGGGTGCTTGTAGAGCTTGACGTCGGTGCCGCAGATGCCGCCGACCTCCATCTTCAGCAGGGCGGCGTCCGTCGGAATGTCCGGCATCGGATATTCGCGGATCTCGGTCTTGCTCGGTCCGGTCCGGACGGCCGCCAGCACTTTCTCTGCCATTTTCGATATCTCCTTATTGAGCCTTCGCGCCGGTGGTGCGGATCACGTCGCCCCAGCGTTTGGCCTCTTCGTTGATGAATTTTGAGAACTCCGCGCTCGTGCTTCCGGTCGAAACCATGCTCATGGTTGTCAGCTTTCCCGACACCTCGGGCTGCTTCATGACCTCGCCGACGGCGTCAGAAATCTTTTTAGTGAGCTCCGGCGGCGTGCCGGCCGTCCGCGCCTTCGTCAGTGTATCAGGGTACAATTTGCTATTCTGACCGGCCATGGCCTCTCCTCAATTGGTGCGAAGTATCATTTTTGCGCAATTTATGCGGGCCGTCCAATGATCGGCCGCGATGGCTGCATTGTTCTGCTAGGCTTGAGGGCGTGAGCGCCGCGACTATGCTTCAATCGGCCTGGAAGAACTCCGATCATCTGCGCGCCCTCGACCGGGTACGGGAATGGGTGCGCGCACGGTTCTCGCTCGGCGAGGGGGCGATCCTGGTGGCCGAGGTGGCCTGTGCCGTGCCGGGCTGCCCGCCGATCGAGACCGCGATCGCGTTCTGGTCGGACGAGCGGCGGCACCATTTCAAGGTGTTCAAGCCGGTGGCCGAGGTGACGGATGGCGACCTGCCGCCGTACTGGATGAAACGTGCGCTCGCGGTATCGGACGATTTCCAGTGCGAGTGCTGCTGAGCGCGGGAGCCTGGACGTAAAACCCGCTACCAGGCCGGTCCGGTGAACTTGTAGTTCACGCCGATCCGGAAGACGCTTTGCTTGAGCAAGATATTGCTGGCTAGCAGGTTCGTGGTGCAGGGGACGCCCTGATCGACTCGTCCGAGGCAGGTGTAGAAGTATTCGAACTTGGCCGACCAGTTCCCGGCGAAGGCATGTTCGAGGCCGCCGCCCGCGGCCCATCCGATTCGTGACTTGCTGGCGCTGGGCATCGCGGGATTGGTCGATGTCGCCTCGATGTGTCCATAGGCGAGGCCGAAGGTGAGAAAAGGCAGCCAGCGGTCGAAGGAATAGCCGACGCGGGCGCGCAGGGTGCCGAGCTAGGTGCTCTTGGTCTCGCAGGTGAAGGCGCTGCAGCTCGTCGCGCCTTTGGCGTCGGCCAAATCGAGGTCGGTTTCAATGCCGTGGTTTATCGAGCCGAACTGGTGGTTGTAGCCAAGCGTGCCGCCGATCATAGCGCCCCTCGACCGGATCGTGACGGCGTTCACGACCCAGTTCGAGGTGTCGAAGCCGGAGCCGCCATTGATGCCGGCGTAGAAGCCGGTCCAGTTGATGGTGGCGGCCGCCGCCGGACGCGCCCCTTTGTGCACGGGCCGCGGAACGTTGGCGGCCGTTGCGACGATCGGGGCTGCGAGCAGCGACAAGGCCACGAAAGCGGTTCCCGGCTGCCCGGCGTTCCTCGTCTCGAATCCTATCCGTCCGCCGTGCGTGCTGGCTGCGATGACGTCGGTGCCTGCATTGCACCGCGCGCGAAATCACGCATTGAGTGGAGGGCAACTGAAACCGCGCCACATCGGCAATCCGCCTTGCATCGCGGCGCGTCAGAACGCGGGCGAGGCTGTGGATGAATTGGCATAAGCAGTTGATTATATTTCGAAAATAGCGCTAAGGTCAGCCCAGCGGGAGCGTCTGGTCCAGCGCAATGGACGCTGGCCCGCCAATTCAAGGCGGTGTGGCGGCTCCGCAACACGGGACGGAGGCGTGCCGCTACTTCGCAGGCCTATTTTGCGTAGCCCTGAGAGCGCAGCCAGTCGATGCGGCGGGTGCCATTCAGCCACTCGTCGACCTCGGCCTTGGTCTTGAATCCCTTGATGATGCGATTTTCGACACCGGGATAGATCGCCTGGATTTGCCAGTCGCCTTCGGCGACCCGCTCTAGCTTGAAGACGACCCGGGGAGATTTGCTCATGCGCCTATTATGCCCTTGTTCGGAGCCAGACTCAAAGCCCGGCGATGGCCCGCCGGTGGAATGACAGATCGAAATATTGTTCCGGCGGTGCGGTGGTGCGGACTTCGAAGGCGGAGCGCAGCCTCAGCACGGTCTTGAAGCCTTCAAGGTCGAACGTGGCATCCCTGGCGAGGCCGGTCACCGGATCGGATGCGTTCGCATGGATTTCCGCGGCGATATCGGCCGGGACATTCAGGCGGCCGGAATAGAGCTGTATCGCTTCGTCCTTGTTCGCGGGGTCGAGCGACCAGCGCAGGCCTTCGATGCAGGCGGCAAGATAGGCGGCGAGCGTGCCGGCATTGGCGTGGGCCCAGCCGCGCAGCACATAGGGTACCGTGCCCAGATAAGGCCCGATGGTGTCGACGACGGCGCCCATATCCTTCAAACCCGCGCGCCGCGCATGGATGGCGAAGGGCGGATTGAGGATCGCCGCCGCCATGGTCTTGTCGTCGCGCATCGCCTCGAAGCGGCGGAACGGCGCGCCAGCCTCGTGAATGGCGTAGTCGCCGCGGCCGAGGCTATGCCGCCGGAGGATTTCGTACAGCACGAACGACCAGCCGGTGTTGGCCACGTCGGCCACAAGTGTCCGTCCGCGCAATGCGGCCGGGCTTTCGACATAGGGCTGCACGAACAGGTGATTGAAGCCGTTGTCGCCGCCGGCGATGACAATGGCGTCCACGTTCGCCTCGACCAGTGCGACGCACTGATCCGCCGCGCCGTGGACGATCTGATAGCGTCCGGAGGCCAGGCCCCGGCGCTGCTCCTCGGAGTTCGGGGCGGGCTTGAGATCCACGGCGAGCCTGCGTCTGCTGAAAAACCCTTTAGCCTCCGCCGCGAACAGCGGCAGCGTCTGCGTGCCGGGAAACGCCATGACGGTGAGTTGGGTTTGATCGGGGGCCATTGCTGCCGTTTGCGGCTATCGGCGCGCGGTGAGATCGGAGTCAGCGGCGGGGTATTGTCGACAGCTTTCGGAAGCGGACCTTCCCGCCTTCGGGAGCCCGCCGGGAATCGTATCCAGCCTGGTGGATCGCCTGCGCCTGGTCTCGCGGATGCTCCGGTGTGTCGTCGTCCCACCATTCGGCACGTTGCGCGCTGCGCGGCAGGGCGAAGCCGAGTATCTCCTCGATCTCCTCGTAAGTGAGGACAAAATCGGCGCGCTTTTCTTGCATCAGGTAATCGTACAGCGGCTCGTACTTGTTTTCGTATAGATTCCCGGACATGCGCGGTCAGCCCTTGATCTGTCGGCCCGCGCGAACGTCGGCGATCAGCGCGGTGAAGGCGCCAAGCGCGGCCTTTGCCGTGTTGACATAGGTGTCGGTCTTGGAATCGATCCACTTGTCGGCGTAGCCGATGGCGGTGTGGGCGAGCCGCACGCGGCCGTCGAGCCACGGACCGCCGCCGAAGCCGCCGATCACCGGAATCTTGACGGTCTGCACCGCCGCAGCGCCCGCCACCGGGCCGGAGTTGGTGAAGTCGAGGGCGCAGGCGCCGGCGTCTTCGAGCATCCTGGCTTCCTCGACGAGCTTCGCCGCGGCTTCTGCGGTCGCCTGCGCATCCGGCGAATTCTGCGCGCTGTAGGGGATGCCGTGCTTCGCCGCGGTCTGCGGCGTCAATCCGAACTGCGCGAACACCGGAATGCCGGCGCGGACCAGCGCCCGCACCGCGTCGGGGAAGTCGGCGGCGGCATCGACCTTGATCATGTCGGCGCCGCCGTCCTTCATCAGGCGCGCCGCGGCGCGGAGCGCGGCGTCGGGACTTTCCTGTGCCGGTCCGTAAGGCAGATCGCAACTCACCAGCGCGCGCACGACCCCGCGCCGCACCGCTTTGCAGACGATCAGCATCTCGTCCATGGTGACTTGTAGCGGATCGTCGTGGCCCCACAGGTTGACGCCGACTGAATCCCCGACCGAGACGAGATCGACGCCGGCACGGTCGGCGATCCTCGCCATCGGCGTGTCCCAGGCGACGACGCCTGCGATTTTCTGGCCGTCGCGCTTCATCTTCTGCAGCGCGGCGATGGTGACCTTGTCGGGCATGCGCAACCTCTCCACGTCATGCCCGCGCATAGCCGTCTGAAGGACGGCGTCGCTTCGCTCGCCTACGTCGCGGGCATCCCGATTCACGGAGCAAGACCTTGCGAATCGGGATGGCCGGGTCAAGCCCGGCCATGACGAACTCTAAGATTATGACTTGGCTTTCAGCATCGCGTTGAACGGCTTGGCTGGATCGGCCAGCGCCTCGGCATCGACCGGAATCTTGCGCTCGATCAGCCGCCGCACGGCGGCGAGGTCGCGTTGCGCGTTGATGCCGAGCGCATAAGAGATGACGCCGCCCTTGATTTCAAGCAGCAGCGCGCTCTTGTCCGGCAGCGGCCGGCGCACCTTCTGCGCGGCGGGGTCGGGCCAGCCGACGCCCTGGATGTAAAGGTCGTACTGCTCGGTCCAGTATGACGGCACGGCGGCATAGCTGTCATTGGCGCCCGCGGCATTGCGGCCGGCGATGGCGCCGTGATCCTGGGCATGCCGCCAGTTCTCCAGCCGCACCGTGCCCTGCGGGGTGGCAAAGCGCGTGACGTCGCCGGCGGCAAAGATGTGAGGATCAGAGGTGCGGCACTGCGCATCGACGACGATTCCGTCCTGCACGTCGAGGCCTGCGGCCAAGGCAAGCGCGTCGTCGGGCTTCACGCCGGTGCCGACCACGACGACATCCGCCACATACAGCTCGCCGTCGCTGGTTTTGAGCGCGATGGTGCCGTTGAGCTGTTGGGTGACCTGGGTCACCGAGGAGGCGAGATCGAAATCGACGCCGTGATGCCGGTGCTCGGCGAGAATGAGCGCGCCGGTCTCCTCGTCGCAGGCCCGCGCCATGATGCGCGGCGCGAACTCGATCACCGTCACCTCGATGCCCTGCCCGGCGGCGGAGGCGGCGACCTCGAGTCCGATGAGGCCGGCGCCGATCACCACCAGATGCTTGCATTCCGCGAGGTCGGCCTTGATGGCACGGGCATGCGCTTCGGTGCGGAGATAATGCACGCGCGGCATGCCCATTGGCAGCAGCGGCAGTTCGCGCATCAGCGAGCCAGTGGCGATCACCAGCGCGTCGTAGGGTAGCGCCCCGCCGGTGGTGACCACCTGGCGCGCCGCGCGGTCGATGGACGTGCAGCGCGTGCCGAGCGTGACCGTAACGCCGTGCGCGGCGAGGCCGCCCGGGCCTGCGATCGGCGCGTCTTCTGGATTGGCCTTGTCGAGCAGCACGGCCTTCGACAGCGGCGGCTTCTCGTAGGGCTCGCAGGCCTCCTCGGTGACAAGCGTCACGTTTGCGGAGCCGTCGCGCTTCCTGGCCTCGATGGCGGCAAAGGCCGCCGCCGGCCCGCCGCCGATCACAATGATATTCTGCGCCATTCCCCACCTTACCCGGAATGCTCTACAGTCGTGCGGAACGCCGGTCCACGGAGCGGAACATTAACGTGCCGACGCCCCGCACGCCACCGCGCAACGCCGAACCCGGCCGCCTGTCGTCGGTCGCCGCGTCGGTGCGGCTGCTTAAGGCTTTTTCTGAGGAGCAGGTCGAGATCGGCATCAGCGATCTGGCCAAGCGTCTCGGCGTCGCCAAGAGCACGGTGCATCGCCTCGCGGTGACGCTCGTGCATGACGGCATGCTGGAGCAGAACCCCGACACCGGCAAATATCGTCTCGGCATCGCGCTGTTCCGGCTGGGCTCGCTGGTGAGGCGGCGCATGAACGTGTCGAACGAGGCGCGTCCGCTGCTCCGCGAGCTGCGCGAGAAGGTGAACGAGACGGTGCATCTGGCCGTGCTGGATGGCAGCGAGATCATGTACGTCTACAATCTCGAAAGCACGCAGGCGATCCGCATGCGCTCCGACGTCGGCGTGCGCAAGCCCGCCTATTGCACCGCCGAGGGCCAGGCGATCCTGGCGTTCCAGCCAGCCGATGTGGTCGAGCGCGTGGTGCGCGACGGGCTTCTCGCGCGCACGCCGCAGACCGTGACCGATCCGCAGGTGCTGCGGAAGGTGCTGGAAGGGGTCCGCCTGCGCGGCTGCGCCATTGAGGACGAGGAGAGCGAACTCGGCATGCGCTGCATCGCGGCGCCGCTGCGCAACGACGCGGGCGAGGTCGTGGCGGCGATCGGGCTCGCCGGGCCGGTGAGCCGGTTGTCGAAGAAGGCGCTCGCCACCTTCATCCCGCATGTGATCGAGACCGCCGCAGCGATCTCGGCGCGGCTCGGCCATCGCGGACGGGCGGTAGACTGAACCTATTGCGGCTTCGGCTTGGCCGGCTTCTTCGCCGGCGCGTCGGCGTTGGCCATGCATTTCGCCAGGAAGGTCTTGCGTTTTGCGCCCGCGAGCTTCTGGTCGTCGGCGCCGAACTTGCAGGTTTCCTGCTTTTCCTTCGCGGTGATCGCGAAGGCCGAAGGACTGAAAAGAAACAGTGCAGCGATTCCAGCCGCGGCAATCGATCGCATCATCATGAAAGCCTCCTATGCCCGCAATGCAGCGAGCATATCCGCAATGTATTCCTCGGCGCTGGCGATCACCAGCATCAGCGCCCACGGCCGCAGGTGCGACAACGTCTTCGACAGCGCCTCGTCGGAAATCGACTGGCCGCCAAGCACCAGCGCCGTCGTCATCACACGCTTGACGCTGCACGCCTCGCCGATGATCGAGGCGGCCTGTGCGCTTTCGCCGGCGGTGGCCACCATCACCACGAGGTCGGCGCTGTTGACCTCCTCGATCAGATTTTTGGTGCGGCCGGCGAGGTCGCTCAGCCAGCCGGCGAAGCTATCGCCCTTCAGCGGCGTGCCGCCGAACGCGGACGCGGTGAAGAAGCTCGCGTTGTTCCACTTGCGCTGCGCCAGATCCTCGATCACCCGCTCGCTCGGGTGATCGAGCGCGATCACCTTGACCGAGCGCGGCTTGGAGTTCGGCGCGTCGATGCGGTATCGCGCCTCGGCGGCGCTCGACATGCGGGCGGATTCGGATTGCATCACTGGCTCTGCTTTCTTCTCCCTCTCCCCGCCTGCGGGGAGAGGGTCGGGGTGAGGGGGCATTTCAAAGAGTTCGAACCTGCTGATACGCCTCCTCACCCGACCTCGCTTCGCTCGGTCGACCTCTCCCCGCAAGCGGGGAGAGGTAAAGCAAGCATTACACCGTCACGTGCTCCTTGCCGGTCTGCACCACCAGCGCTTCCTTGGCGGCGTCCTTGAAATGCTTGTCGGGCGGTAGCACTACCGCGGCCGAGCGGACGCGCTGATGCTCGGCAACGATGCCGGGGGGCGTATCGCCCTTCTCCATGGTCTTCAACGCGCGAAGGAGGCGGTGCCGCGCCATGATGATGCCGTTGTCGGTGGAAACGAGGTTCTCCTTGGTACGATCGACGATCGGCCCCATGCTTTCCTGCAGCGAGGCGTCCTGCATGGCGATGCCGAACACGCCGCTGTAGGTGCGGCCTTCCTTCTGCGCCTTGCGATCCACCAGATAGTCATTGGTCTTGTTGGCCGTGGGTATGTAGGTGCCCGGCACATAGGCGACGTGGATGCCCTGGCCGGCCTCCATCGCCTTGCGCTCCTTTTCGGAAAGCGGGCGCGTCACCTTGTAGTCGAAGCTCCAGGCCCAGCAGTTCTCGTCGTCGATCGGCACCCAGAAGTGCCCGTGCACCGGATGGTCGGCGCGTGGCGGGATCATGGTGAAGGCCGGCATCACATATTGGGTGACGCGCCAGTAGTAGTTGCCGTTCTCGGCGTTCCTTCGCGCGCCGATGTAGAGCCCGCCCGGGCTCTCGACCACCTCGAACACCGGCTTCATGTCGGCCATGTTGTAGGTGTTGCCCTTCGAGCCCTTGAACAGCGGATCGCTGTTGAGCTCGCCGGAGTGCAGGAATGAGACGTGGCTGGAATCGATGCCGCCTTCCATCGCCTGGAGCCAGTTCGACTCCTGCAGCCGCTTCGACATGAAGCTGTGGCTCCCCGGCACCATGGCAAACTCCCACTCCGGCAGTGGCGGTTGCTTCTCGGGCGGGCCCATGTAGGTCCACAGCACGCCGCCGCGTTCCACAAGCGGATACGACTTCAACTTGATCTTCTGGCAGAAGCCGCTCTCGGAGGGCTCCGACGGCACCTCGGTGCATTGTCCGGTGTGGTCGTATTTCCAGCCGTGATAAGGGCAGCGTAGGCCGTTGTGTTCGTTCCGCCCGAACCACAGCGAGACGCCGCGGTGGGCGCAGAATTCGTCGGTCAGCGCATAGTTGCCCTGCGTATCCCGCCAGGCCAGCAGCCGCTCGCCCAGAAGCTTCACGCGCACCTGCGGACATTCGTTCTCCGGCAACTCCTCGGCGAGCAGCGCGGGCTGCCAGGAGAGCCTGAACATCTGGCCCATCGGCGTGCCGGGGCCGGTTTGGGTGAGGAGATCGTTCTGTTCTTTTCTGAGCATGCGGGGCTCCCAGATCGTGCTGTTGTCTTGTAGCGCCTGAGGGCAAAATTACTCAAGTATTATAAGGTGGCTAACGTTGATCTAGGTCAATGATCGAAGCGTTGACCGCGGACCGGAAGCCATGATCTATGTCCGCCGCGATCCTACCTCCAATCGCCCCGCAAGAGAACCCGCCCAAAGAAAACGCCCCGTGTCCACCCGTGTTGAACTTTGCAAAGCCGATCAGGTTGCCGCCGGAACCGCGCTCCGCGTCGAGGCGGCCGGGCTCACCGTCGCGGTCTTCAACGTCGAGGGCCAGTTCTACGTCACCGACGACGCCTGCACCCACGGCCCCGGGTCGCTGTCGGAGGGCTTCATCGACGGCGACGTGGTCGAATGCAACTTCCACAACGGCCAGTTCGACATCAAAACCGGCGAGATCGTGTCGCCGCCCTGCATGATCCCGGTGAAGACTTATCTCGCCGTGGTCGAAGGCGGTGCCGTGTTCATCGACGTGGATTGACGCTTTCCCGGCGTAAGCGAAAAACGATAGACTTGCATACCGGGATTGGACGTTCTGCCATGAGGAACACGATGCGCCGCTCATTCGCCTGCAAAGTCCTGCTTGCCGCTGCCGTTGCGACTGCTGCCTTCGGCTCCGCGGCATTCGCCCATGTGGGCGATCATTCGCACATGAGCTTCACGCAGGGGCTGGCGCATCCGCTCGGCGGTCTCGACCATATACTGGCGATGGTGGCGGTCGGCCTGTGGGCGTCGCAACTGGGCGGGCGGGCGCTCTGGCTGCTGCCGCTGACGTTCCCGGCGGTGATGGCCTTGGGCGCGGCGCTGGGCTTCGGCGGCGCGGCATTGCCGTGGGTCGAAATCGGCATCACGGCTTCCGTGCTCGTACTGGGCGCGGCGGTGGCTTTGAGACTTTGTCCCTCGCTCGCGGCGAGCCTGCCGCTGATTGCGCTGTTCGCGGCGCTGCACGGCTACAGCCACGGCGCAGAATTGCCGGCGAATGGCTCGGCGCTGACCTATGCGGTCGGGTTCGTCCTGGCGACGCTGGCGCTGCACCTGACCGGCATCGCGATCGGGCTCGCAGCCAACCGTATGCCGGGGCGCTTCGCCGCTCGCACCGCCGGCGGCGCGATCGCCGTGGTCGGTCTGGCGCTGCTGGTGATGCCGCACTAGCAAGGCGTCGAGCCGCCCGGAAAAATCAGCGACTTGATTACAACCGGCACCGCGCCGGAGCTTTCCAGCATCGTGCCGATATCGATGTAGTCGAACTCCTTGAGTTCGAGCCCGTCGATCGAGACGACGGGATTCTTCAGCTTCATCTCCTCGTGCAGGTGAATGCCGAGCAAGCCCCCGACGTCGCCGTCGCCCGCGAGCACCAGCGGGTGGCCGTTCGCGAGCACCGGCGCGAGGCCATCGACCACGCCGCGGCAGAACGCATCGAGTCGCTGGAACGTCGCCGAGCCCTGCCACGGCACGAACACCGCGACCGGCTGCTCGCCGCCGTTGAGATCGAGCCGCTTGAGCACAGCGGCCGTTGCGCGCGAAATCGCCGCGGGATCGATGATTTCCCGGTCGAGCGGCAGCTCAGGCGCGATCACCGGCACGTTGCGGAGCGGCACGGCATCGAGCGGCGCGACATAGATCGTGCTGCCGCTCAATTGGATGGTGTATTGCGAGGCGCCGACCACTGTGGCGCGGATGCCTTCGATGGAGGGCTCGAGCCGCGGGCAGAACGCCTCGACGCGGGCGCGGATTTCCGCCGCCAGCAGCGGGCCGAGGTCGCCGAATTTTTTAGCTTCGTTGCCGTAGATGAACTCCGACACGCCGCCGGAGAACTGGATCTGCGCGACCGGGCCGCGATGGGTGAGCGGATCGGTGCGAAGGAGGTTCACGCCCTGCGCCGTGGGCGAACCGCCGCGCATCGCTTCGAACAGCTTGTTGGCCATCAGTCCCGCAAGCGCCCGGCCCTGATCGAGCGTCAGCATGTGGCCCACCTGCAGATCGATGCCGAGCTCGGCGCCGTAGCGCTGGCCAGCGTCTTCCACGCGCGTGATCCTGCCATCGGGTTCGAGACAGATAAGCCGCGCGCCGACATCAACCGCGCAAATATTGATCACCTTGCCGTCGGCGCAGACCGAGATCTTCGAGGTGCCGCCGCCGACATCGACGTTCATCACCACGCATTGGTCGCGGATCGAGCGCGCCGCGGCGCCGGAGCCGTAGGCCGCCATCACCGTTTCGAGGCTGTCACCGGCGCTGACCGCGACGAGTTTCCCCGCCTGCCTCGCGAACAGCTCGCCGATGGCGCGGGCGTTTGTTCGCTGCACCGCGACGCCGGTGAGGATCAGCGCGCCGGTGTCGATCTCGTCGGGATCGACCTTGGCGTCGGCGTATTCCTTGGCGATGAACGCGCCGAGCGCGTCGGCGTCGATGGTGTTCTCGGCGGAGTAGGGCGTGAGCAGAATGTCCGAGGCATAGAACGTCTCGCGCTCGGTGACGACATAGCGGCTGTCGAGCCGCTCCAGCACGATGCGCGAGAACACCAGATGCGAGGTCGAGGAGCCGATGTCGACACCGACGCTGAGAACGACGATCTCGTCCTCGCCTTCGAGCGAGCGCCCAGTCGAGGAAAAGAAAACGCGGCCGCCCTGGTCATCGTCGGTCATCGTCGGATCGTCTTCGTCTGCGTTGACAAGCATCGGGAATGCGGCCCTCATAACCTATCACCGCACGCCCGAGGTCAAGGCTGAAGTCCGATGAAGCGAATGGCCTTCCTGATTGCGGTTCTGTTTGCCGGATGGCCGGGCGGGGCATTCGGTCAGCAGTCGGTCGAGGATTTCTACCGCGGCAAGAAGCTCGATATGATCATCGGCTATTCGCCCGGCGGGACCTACGATCTGTATGCGCGACTCGTCGCGCGCCAACTCGGCAACTACATTCCCGGAAAGCCGCTGATCGTGCCGCGCAACATGCCGGGCGCCGGTTCCCGCGCCGCGGCCAACTGGATCTACAACATCGCCCCGCGCGACGGCACCGTGCTCGCCACCGCCGACCAGTCGCTGTCGCTGCAGCAGGCAGCCGGCGACAAGCGGATCAATTTCGACACGACGAAATTCATCTATATCGGCAATCCGAACATGGAGAACAACACCACCGCGGCGTGGCACACGTCTGGCATCAGGACTCTCGACGATGCCAAGCACCGCGAGGTCACGGTGGGCGCGACCGGGGGGTCGACCTCGTCGCAGTATCCCAAGGCGATGAACGCGCTGCTCGGTACCAAGTTCAAGATTGTTCTGGGCTATCCAGGGGGCAACGACGTCAACCTCGCGCTCGAGCGTGGCGAGGTCGAGGTCCGCGGCTCGAACAGTTGGTCCTCATGGAAGACGACCCGGCCGGACTGGCTCATTGAGAAGAAGATCAACATCCTCGTTCAGATCGGATTGGCGAAGGCGCCTGACCTGCCCGACGTGCCGCTGCTGATGGATCTCGGGACCAATGAGGAGGACCGCCAGCTCTTGCGGGTTCTTTCGGCATCGACCCACATCGGCCGGCCGATCTTCACCGCGCCCGATGTTCCGGCCGAGCGCGTGGCCGCGTTACGCAAGGCATTCGACACGATGGTCCGCGATCCGGCGTTTATCGAGGCGGCCAGGCGCGAGAGATTCGACATTGAACCTTCCTCGGGCGAGGCGATGCAGAAAATTATCACGGAAATGATGGCTGTGCCGAAGGCGCAGGGCGAGCGTCTGCGTCAGATCATCGAATAGGCCGGCACGAAGAACGCCCGTCTACTCCTTCGGCAACTCGCCCTTGTAGTTCTTGTCGTAGTACTCCGGCTTCATCCGGTTCTCGACGCCCTCACGGCGCAGACGCTCGTCGTACTCTGCCTTGATGTACGGGTCTTCCATCCAATAGGGGATTGCGCTGCCGCCTTCGGGGATGTCCATCGCCGTGTAGTCGATGTGCTGCTCGCCGGGCGGCCCGGGCTCGCGGCCGGGGTTGTGCGGGCCGAACCAGGCGGTGAGCCGGAGCGGTTCCTTCGATGCGCCGAAATGCTGGTGGTTCCAGCGCGCGCCGCCGGGCGCCGCCGACACGAGTCCGACCGGCTCGTAATCGACGCGCTTGATCTGATCCTGATGGCCGTCCTTCCACGGGTTGACGCCGCACCGCTCTGGCCAGGTGTAGGTGTAGCCCTTGCCCTTGATGCAGATCAGTACCGCGGCCGAGGTGTGCGCATGCGCCTTGGAGTAGCGGCCGTTCTCGTGCTGGCCGATCCAGAGATAAAAGGTGTTGCCGGTCATAAACGGCTCAACGCGGCGGAAGCCGGGCGAGCGGCGGTTGTCGAGCGGCAGGTCGCAGTTGACGATGTCGGGGACGAAGTTGGTGCGGCGCATGGCAAGCCCGCGCACCGGATCGGGCTCGATGTCGTCCTTGTATTTGTAGAAGTCGTCGGCGCCGGAGAAGCGGTCGCGGAACTGGTAGGGGCAGTCGAAGATCGCGCCGACATTGTTGATGAGGTTCATCAGGTTCGGTGCGGTGGTGCCAGCGAGTAGCAACGCCGGCGCGGACGAGGCGTTGACGATGCGATGCCAGGCGTTGACGGGGATCGAGAACAGCGAGCCCTTTTGCCATTCAAAGACATGGCGTTTGGAATCGTTGTCGAGCCAGACTTCGGTGGTACCGCGGCCTTCGACCACGAAGTAGATTTCTTCGTAGATGTGTTTCTCGGGATTGAGCGCGCCGGCGCCGGGCACCTCGACGATGTAGCAGCCCCATTTTCCTTCGGTGCCGTGGAGCTGGATGTAGCTGCCGCGGCCGCCGGTGCGCTTCCAAGGCGCGAGCGGCAGGTTCTGCACCTTGCTCACACCGATGTCGCGAAACACCGGAATGCCCTCGGACTCCATGAATTGGTCGTAGGGCGTCTTCGGCCGGCCGAACTTGCCGAAGCCCGCGCGCTTGCCGCCGGTAGGTTCATGCCAGTGGGTCGCGCCTGGGACGTCATGCATGAGCCTTCTCCTCTTCCTCGATCTTTGCCGGGGCCTGGTCGGCCTTCTCTGCGGCGTAGGCCTTGTCCATGGCGGACTTGAGCCCGTGCTTCGTAAGCTCCTGCTCGAACTCCTTACGCGTCTCGGGGTTCTCGTCGGAATAGTCGATTTGGTCGCCGCCCTGCCGCTTGCTGATCCAGGCCTTCGGCACGCCCTGGGCGTTGCGGATGGCGACGCCCTCGTGCTTGAAGGCGAGATAGCGCGCCGGAGTCGTGCCGGTGTTGAAGTGCTGATGCAGCCACATGTTCGGCGGCACGATCATGGTGCCGACCTCCCATTTGTAATAGCGCGGCTTGTCGCCCTCCGGCCACATCAGCGAATAGCCTTCGCCCGACAGGATGATGACATGCGCGCCCGGCCCGTGGGCGTGCGCCTTCTTGTAGGTGCCTATGGGAAATTGCGAGATGTGGCTGTTGAGCGAAGACTTCGCGAAGTTGAAGCGGATGTGCCCGCCGCCAGCGCCGCGCTCCTTCGCCGCGATCAGCGGCAGGTTGACCGCGTCCGGCACGAAGTTGGTTGCGAGCAGGAAGCCCTTGGTTTCGTCCTTGGCGCTAAAATAATCCGGCTCGCCGTTGAAGCGGCCCTTGAAGTCGTAGTTGGTGCGGAAGATGAAATCCAAGTCCTCGTAGAGGTTGATGACGATCGGCGCGTTGGTGACCGAGACAAAGCGCGCCGGATCGCGGCCCGAGCCGTTGAAGTGCTGGTGCCAGCAGTTCAACGGGATTGCGAACAGCGCGCCCGCCTTCCATTCGAAGGTCATGCGCTGACCGGCGTCGTTCCACACCGTGGTGGAGCCGCGGCCGCTCAGGATCAGGATGGTTTCCTCGAACAACTGCCGCTGCGGAGCGAGCGTCTTGCCCGGCGGAATCTCACAGACGTAGCAGTCGTTGGAGGTGCGCGACGCCTCGTGGTTCAGGAACACGCCCGCGCCGCCGCGTCGCGCCCAGGGCTTGAGTTCGACCGTGTGCAAGTTTTGCACGTAGGTCGAGCTGATGATGTCGAGTCCTTCACTCTTCACCCAGCGGGTGTAGGGCGTCTCTTTTTCGGTCGCGAATTTTCTGGCAAACTCGTCCGAAACGATGGCGTCCTTGGCCATGATTTTCTCTCCGAATGCTTGCCGGCCGCAGGGCGGGTCAGCGTGTTCTTTTATGTGGAACGATGTTCCAAGATTCGGAGCCAAGGTACCATCTGCGCTCCGGCGCGCGCAAACGCTTGCCCAAGGTGCCTGCGGCTTGGGCAGCGGCGCGAGATGCCGCATTAGTCGCCGGTGGCATGTCCTTGCCCACCGTGCCAAAATCCCGGTGGGATCAATCACAAAAACAATCAGAGGAAACGCAATGATGAGGCTTTCAGCGAACAAACTCGCTGCCTTGCTGCTCGGCACGCTGATCGTGGGATCAACCGCGGTCGTGCCACAGGCATCCGCCCAGAATTATCCGTCGCGCAACATCACGGCGATCATTCCGTTCGCGCCCGGCAACGCCAACGACATCACCGCGCGCATCGTGCTCGAGCAGGTCGGCAAGCAGCTCGGCCAAACTATCGTGATAGACAATCGCGCGGGCGCGGGCGGCACGATCGGGGTCGGCGCGGCGGCTCGCGCCACGCCGGACGGCTACACCATCCTGTTCCACTCGGCCTCGTTCAGCGCGGCTTACGTCACGCACAAGACGCTGCCATACGACACGATGAACGATTTCATCGCCGTGAGCGCCGTCGGTATTCAGCCGAGCGTTCTGGTCGTCGCGCCGTCGAAAGGCTTCAAGACCGCCGGCGACCTGATCGCCGCCGCCAAGGCCAAGCCCGGCGCGATGAACTTCGCCTCGGCGGGAATCGGCGCGGCTTCGCATCTGGCCGCGGAAAAATTCAACGTCGCGGCTGGCATCAAGTCCCAGCACATTCCGTTCAAGGGCCCGGTCGAGGCGCTGACGGAAGTGATGGCCGGACGCATCGATTACTACTTCCTGCCGCTCGCTCCGGCGCTGGCTCTGATCAAGGACGGCAAGGTCACGGCACTGGCGGTCAGTTCCAACAAGCGCGCGTCATTGCTGCCGGACGTCCCGACCACGGCCGAAGCCGGATTGCCGAAGGCAGCCTATGCGTTCTGGAATGGCGTGTTCGTTCCCGCGAAGACCCCGCCGGACGTGGTCAATAAGCTCTACGACGAGACGCAGAAGGCTATCGCCGATCCAGGCGTCAAGGAGCGGCTGGCGAAGCTCGCGATCGAGCCGCTGCCGATGTCGCAGCCGGAGTTCGACAAGTATTTCAAGACGGACGTCATGGACACCGACGCGCTCGCGAAGTCGGCGGGGATCGAGAAACAGTAGCAGCGCGGCAACATCCGCGCGCTGGGCTGCGTGGCATCAAGGTGGTGTGGCGCACTGACGTCCCACTGACGTGAACAAACACAGGATCGCACAGGAGGAATGACATGAAGCGGTTAACTCTGATGCTGTTGTCCGGATTTGCCCTTGCGATTGGCGGAACAGCGGTTGCGCAGGACAAATATCCGTCGAAGCCGGTGAAGATCGTCGTGCCATACGCGCCGGGCGGCGGGACGGATATCACCGCGCGCATCTTCGGCGACCAGCTCAAGAACGGTCTCGGCCAGCAGTTTGTGGTCGAGAACAAGCCGGGCGCGTTCGGCATTCTCGCCGTCGAGGAAATGGCGCGATCCAGGCCGGACGGCTACACGCTGATGATCGGCAACGTCTCGACCAACGCCATCACGCCGGTTCTGTTCAAGAACAAGTTCAAGATCGACTTCGAGAAGGACGTGGTTTCGGTCGCGCGCCTCAACATCTATCCGTCGTTTCTTATCGTCACAAACACGAACTTCGACGTGAAGGACGTCAAGGACCTGATGACGCAAGCCAAGACGAATCCCGGCAAGATACGCTACACCAGCGCGGGCATAGGCTCCTTCCCGCACTTCGATATGGAAATCTTCGCGCGCCGCGCCGGGATCGAGATGAATCACATTCCGAACAAGACCGGCGCCGCTGGCATGCTCAACGACCTCGTGGTCGGCGATGCGCAGGTGGCATTCCTGAACTCCGCATCCTCCGCGGCGATGATCAAGGCCGGCAAGCTCAAGCCGCTCGCGGTGGTCGCGGAGCAGCGCGTGCCCGGCTACCCGGACGTTCCGACGATGGCAGAGGCGGGCTTCAAGGGCGTCGGAACGCTGCACTGGCAGAGCATGCTGGCGCCGGCGGCGACGCCCCGGCCGGTGATCGACACGCTGTTCAAGGCGGTCGTCGAGGCTTCGAAGCAGCCGGCACTCAAGGAGGCGTTCGACAAGCAGCTCGTCAGCCTCAAGATCAGCGAGTCGCCCGACGAGGCCAAGACTTGGCTCAAAGGCGAACTCGATGCGTGGCGTAAGATCACGTCGGAAGTGAAGATCGAGCTGGCGGAGTAGCCGAGCAAGACGGGCGCAATGGGAAGAGCAGGGAGTTTCAAATGAAACGCATCACTTTGGCTTTTCTATCGTTCGCTGTTCTCGTCGGCGGTTCCGTTGCCCAAGCCCAGGATAAATATCCCTTCAAGCCGATCAAGGTGGTCGTACCGTTCGGCGCCGGCAGCGCGACCGACATCGTCATCCGCATCGTCGGCGATCAGATGCGGCATGAGCTCGGCCAGCAGATCGTGGTCGAGAACAAGCCCGGCGCCTTCGGCATCCTCGCCATCGAGGAAATGGTGAAGGCGCGGCCCGACGGCTACACGCTGCAGGTCGGCAACCCCGGCACCAACGTGCTCGCGCCAATCATCTACAAGGACAAGTTCAAGATCGACTACGACAAAGAGGTCGTGATGGTGTCGCGGATGGGCGAGGTGCCGCTCATCCTCGCCGCCACCGTAAAGGACTTCGCGCCGAAGAACTACGGCGAGTTCATCGCGCTGGCGAAGGCTAATCCGGGCAAGGTGCGTTACGCCAGCGTCGGTGTCGGCAGCAACAACCACTACGACACCGAGGCGTTCGCGCAGTGGGCCGGTCTCAAGCTCATCCACATTCCGAACAAGGGCGGCGGCGCTGCCATCACCAACGATCTCGTGTCCGGCGACGCGCAGGTGGCGCTGGTCAATGCCGCAAGCTCGGCCGGCGTGATCAAGGGCGGGCTTTTGAAAGTGCTGGCGGTGATGGCCGAGGAGCGGATGCCGGAATATCCCGACGCGCCGACGCTGAAGGAGCTCGGCTACGCTAGCGGCAAGGGGCTATGGTCGGCGCTCTACGCCCCGGCCAAGACTCCGCCGGAGGTGCTCGACGCCATCCACAAGGCGACAGTGGCGGCGTTGAAATCCGCGCCGGTACAGGAGGCGTTCAGGAAGCAGATGATCAAGGCGGTGCCGAATTTGTCGCTCGCGGACGCCAAGGCGTGGAACGAGATGGAAGTCGCGCATTGGCGCAAGCTGACTGAGACGGTGAAGGTCGAAAAGCCGGAGTAGGAGCGAGCGACGAACTTGAATGCCGAGAGTGTGTCATGAACGTCGAAGTGAAACGCTCCGACACCGCCTACAAGCTCCTGATCGAGAAGGACGTCGACGTGCCGATGCGCGACGGCGCGCGGTTGAAGGCCGACGTGTTTCGCCCGGACGACGGCGGAAAATTCCCGGCGATCCTCAATCTCGGGCCGTACCAGAAGGACAAGCTCTGGGTGCCGCCGCCCCAGCTTGAGGAAAAGGCCACACCCTCCATGAACTGGGAGACCGTCACCCCCGAATGGTGGGTGCCGAAGGGCTACGCCGCGGTGCGGGTGGACGGACGGGGCAGCGGCAAGTCGCCGGGGCAGTGCGAGCCGTGGTCGCTCGCGGAAGCCATCGACTTCTACGACGCGATCGAATGGGCGGCGGCGCAGCCGTGGTGCAACGGTAAGGTCGGGCTCTCGGGAATTTCCTACTTCGCCATCAACCAGTGGTTCGTCGCCAATCTGCAGCCGCCGTCCCTGAAGGCGATCATTCCCTGGGAGGGCTTCGCTGATATCTACCGCGACGCGCTTTTTCACGGCGGCCTGCTCAGCGTGTTCATGACCAACTGGATCACGGCGCACACGATGCATCACGTCATGGGCCGCGCGGCGCAGCACCAGCCGGACGGCTGGCAGACCAATACGATGTGGCATTGGCTGCATCACAATCTGGACAGCGGGGTGCTGCGCGGCTCACAGGCGCAATGGGACAAGATCACCGTCCCGTTTCTTTCGGTCGGCAACTGGACCGGATTCGCGCTGCATCTGCGCGGCAACACAGAAGCGTTCATGCGTTCACCGTCGAAGCACAAGAAGCTTCGCATTCAAAACGGCTCGCATGTGCATCCGTTCTACACCGACGAAGGCAAGTGCGATCAGCTCCGCTTCCTCGACCACTGGCTCAAGGGCATCGACAACGGCGTGATGGACGAGCCGCCAGTCAAGCTTGCGATTCGTAAGGGTAGGGACGTGATCGAGTGGCGGCACGAGCACGAGTGGCCGCTAGCGCGCACGCAATGGACGAAACTCTATTTCGATGTATCCGCGGCCACCTCCGGCCAGGAGCCACGGGTCGGCAGCCTGGTGCGCGAGAAGCCCACCAAGGCCAGCTCGTGTACCTATCCTGCGTTCAGCCTCGGCACGATGGGCTCGACCTCGGCTGCTTCGTCGCAGGTGATGGGCGGCGGCATCAAGCCCGGCATGGGCATCGCTCTCTCGACCCCGCCGATGGAACAGGACACCGAGATCACCGGGCCGTTGGCCGCGACGTTCCATGTGTCGAGCGAGAGCGAGGACATGGACCTGTTCCTGACGCTGCGCCATTTTGACGCCGAGGGAAATGAGATGATGGAGACCGGCCAGCAGGGCACGCCGGTGCCGGTGGCGAAGGGCTGGCTCCGCGTTTCGCACCGCGAGCTCGATCCGAAATTGTCGCGGCCGTACCGGCCGTATCACAAGCACACGCGGCGGCTGTTCTTGGAGCCCGGCGAAATCGTGAAGGTCGATGTCGAAATCTGGCCGACCTCGATGACGTTTCAGAAGGGCCATCGCATTCAGCTCGACGTGCAGCCGCGCGACGGCGTCGGCAGCCAGTCGTACCTGCACTATCACGCCGACTACAACACCGGGACAAACACAATCCATGCCGGCGGGGAATACGAGTCCTACCTTCTGCTTCCGGTCATTCCCAAATCATGAGCGATGTGTCCCGCCCAGCAAGACCACCCGGGTGGGAGATTCTCGCCCGCGCCGATGTGCTCTCCGGGCTGCTATTCATCGTCATCGCCGCGTTCGGCCTGTGGGCGTCGCGCAACTACCCGGTCGGCACCGCGCTGCGAATGGGCACCGGCTACATGCCGCGTCTGCTGTGCTGGGTGCTGCTGGGATTGGGCCTAATCGTTTTCGCCCAGGGTCTGCGCCAGCCGGCGCCCCCGTTGCGCTCGTCGCCGCTAGGCTGGCGCGCGATGCTGTCCGTCACCATGGGCCTCGTCGCGTTTGGCCTGAGCATCGAGCGGCTCGGCCTCGTGCTGGCGATCCTGCTGATCACCGTGATCGGCGCGCTGGCAACCCGGAGCTTGCGTCCGATGGAGACGGCAATCGCGGCGTTGGCGCTGATCGCCCTGTCGTGGGGCGTCTTCATCGCCGGCCTCGGGCTGGCCATCCCGGTCTGGCCCGACTGGTAGAACGATGGAATTCTTCGACAACCTTGCCATCGGTTTCGGCGTGGCGTTGACGCCCGCGAATCTCGGCTTTGCGTTCCTCGGCGCTATGGTAGGCACGTTGATCGGCGTGCTGCCCGGCATCGGGCCGATCGCGACCATCGCCATGCTGCTGCCGCTTACCTTCCATCTCGAGCCGCTGTCCGGCCTGATCATGCTTGCCGGCATCTTCTACGGCGCGCAGTATGGCGGCTCGACCACCGCAATTCTGGTGAACCTGCCGGGAGAAACCTCGTCGGTGATGACCTGCATCGACGGCCACCAGATGGCGCGGCAGGGCCGCGCCGGCGTGGCTCTCGCGGTGGCGGCGATCAGCTCATTCTTCGCCGGCTGCATCTCGACCGCGCTGATCGCGGGCTTCGCGCCGCCGCTTGCAAAGATCGGCCAGTCGTTCGGCGCGCCGGAGTATTTCTCACTGATGCTGCTCGGCCTCGTCGCCGCGGTGGTGCTGGCGCACGGCTCGATCCTTAAGGCGGTGGCGATGATCGTGCTCGGCCTGCTCGTCGGCCTCGTCGGGACCGACGGCAACACCGGCGGCACGCGCTTTACCTTCGACATCAGGGAGCTGATCGACGGCATCGATGTCGCGACGCTCGCGATTGGCCTGTTCGGGGTCGGCGAGGTCATCTCGAATCTGTCGCGGCCGGAGGAGCAGCGCTCGGTCATCGCGCAGAAGATCACGCGGCTCTGGCCGACCGGCGACGACTTCCGGCGCTCGTGGCGGGCGGTGCTGCGCGGCACCGCGCTGGGCTCCATTCTTGGTGTGCTGCCCGGAGGCGGCGCGACCTTGAGTTCGTTCGCAGCCTACGCCCTGGAGAAAAAAGTCTCGCGCGAGCCGTCGCGCTTCGGCCGCGGCGCGGTCGAGGGCGTGGCCGCGCCGGAATCCGCCAACAACGCCGGCGCGCAGACCTCGTTCATCCCGATGCTGACGCTCGGCATTCCCGGCAACGCGGTGATGGCGCTGATGATCGGTGCGCTGACCATTCACGGCATCCAGCCGGGCCCGCAGATCATGTCGGAGCGGCCGCAGTTGTTCTGGGGCATGGTCGCCTCGATGTGGGTCGGCAACCTGATGCTGGTCATCATCAACCTGCCGCTGATCGGCATCTGGGTGCAGCTTCTGAAAGTTCCGTACCGGTTCCTCTATCTCGCCATTCTTTTGTTCTGCGCGATCGGCGTCTACACGGTGAATAACAGCTCGGCCGCGGTGCTGCTCGCGGCGTTCTTCGGCGTGGTCGGCTTTATCCTGATGAAGCTCGACTGCGAGCCGGCGCCGATGATTCTCGGCTTCGTGCTGGGGCCGCTGATGGAGGAGAATCTCCGCCGGGCGATGAAGATCGCGAGCGGCGACCCGATGATCTTCGTGCAGCGGCCGATCAGCTTAGGATTGCTGATCGCCGCGGCGCTGCTGCTTTTGATCGTCGCCTTGCCGGCTATCCGCGGCAAGCGCGAGGAGGTATTTCAGGGGTGATGTGCCGCTCGCGCCCGGGAAACGAGGCTGCGGCCTACGGCGACGCCTCCACATGCGGCTCATATTTTTGTCAATGGTGGCCGCTTTCTGAGCATGCGCGAGGCTGTTATTGGCCGCGCGTTTTTGGCATAGGCTTGCCCCCATGACCGATCCGAATCCGGCCCAATCCAAATCCCTCCTGCTGTCCCGCCGCTTCGCGCCGTTGTTCTGGTGCCAGTTCTTTTCGGCGCTCAGCGACAACTTCCTCAAGAACGCCCTGGTGTTCCTAATCCTGTTCAAGATTGGCGGCTCGGCCGCCGAATCCCTCATTACGCTGGCGGCGGCGGTTTTCATCCTGCCGTATTTCCTGTTTTCCGCGTTCGGTGGCGACGTGGCCGACCGCTACGACAAGGCCATCGTGGCGCAACGGCTGAAGCTCGCCGAGATCGGCGTCTCGGTCATCGCCATCACAGGCTTCGTCATGCACTCGGTGCCGATCCTGTTCGTCGCGCTGTTCGCGTTCGGCGTGATCGGTTCGCAGTTCGGCCCGATCAAATACGGTATCCTGCCTGACCTGCTCGACAAATCGGAATTGCCGGCCGCCAACGCGCTGGTCGAGGGCGCCACCTTCATGGCGATCCTGCTCGGCACCATCGTCGGCGGCATGGCGGCCAAGGGCGGCGGCGACCCGGCGTCGTTCGCAGGCTTGATGCTGGTGTTCGCGCTCTTGTGCTGGGGATCGAGTCTGCTCATTCCCAAGGTCGGCTCGGGCGCGCCCGACCTGAAGATTTCCGTCAACATCGTCTCCTCCACCGCGCGGCTGCTGCAAAACCTGCGTGCTGAAAAGCGATTGTGGTGGGGCGCGCTGGTGACGAGCTGGTTCTGGCTCGTGGGCGCGGTGGTGCTGTCGCTCCTGCCGCCGCTGGTGAAGACCGTGCTTGGCGGCACGGAAGAAGTCGTGACGATGTTCCTCGCCGTATTCTCGGTGGCGGTCGCGGTGGGCTCGGGCCTTGCTGCCTGGCTCTCGGCCGGCCGTATCGTGATCCTGCCGACGTTGCTCGGCGCGATCGGGCTCGGCGTCTTCGCGATCGATCTCGGCTGGGCCACCTACGGCACACCGCTCGCCATCGTTCCGGCCGGCGCCGGCGAAGTGTTCGGATCGAGCCGCGGCCTGCGGGTGATGATCGATCTGGCTGGCCTAGCCATTTCGGGCGGCCTCTATATCGTGCCGACCTTCGCCGCGGTGCAGGCTTGGGCCGGCGCCGACCGCCGCGCCCGCGTGATCGCCGGCGTCAACGTGCTCAACGCCGCCTTCATGGTCGGCGGCACAATCGTGATCGCGGCGCTGCAGGCGTTCCACATTTCGACGCCGGCGCTGTTCATGCTGATCGGGCTTGCCACGTTCGGCGTTGCTGCCTTGATCCTGTGGACCATGCCGGCCAATCCGGTCATGGATTTCCTCTCCATCCTGTTCCGCGTGCTCTACCGGGTCGAGCTTCGGGGCGTCGAGAACCTCAACAACGCTGGCCACAACCCGATCATCGCACTCAACCACACGAGCTTCCTCGACGCGGCGCTGGCGCTGTCGCTCCTGCCCAAGGACCCGGTGTTCGCCATCGACAGCGCCATGGCGCAGCACTGGTGGGTGAAGCCGTTCCTGCGCTTCACCCGCGCCATGCCGCTCGACCCCACCAAGCCGATGGCTACCCGCACCTTGATCAATGCGGTCAAGGCCGGTGAGCCGCTAATCATCTTCCCGGAGGGGCGGCTCACCGTCACCGGCAGCCTGATGAAGATTTACGACGGCGCGGGGCTGATTGCCGACAAGACCGACGCCTTTGTTGTGCCGGTGCGGCTCGAAGGTCTCGACTCCACGCCGTTCACGCGGCTAGACAAGTCGCAGATCCGCCGCCGCTGGTTTCCCAAGGTCACCGTGACCGTGCTGGAGCCGGTCAAGCTCACGGTCGATCCGGCGCTCAAGGGTAAGCACCGCCGTATGGCCGCGGGCGCGGCGCTCTACGAGATCATGTCGAACCTCGTCTACCGCACCACGTCGATCGAGCGCACGGTGCCGGAAGCGCTGATCGAGGCGGCGGAGGTCCACGGCATGGGCCGCGTCGCGGTTGAGGACCCGGTGACGGGGACGCTCACGTATCGCAAGCTCCTGATGGGCGCGCGCATTCTCGGTGAGAAGCTGATGCCGCTTGCCCCCGAGGGCAAGCCGATCGGGCTGATGCTGCCCAACGCCAACGGCGCGGCGGTGTCGCTGATGGCGCTGATGTCGGCTGGCCGCGTGCCGGCGATGATCAATTTCACCGCCGGCGTTGCCAACGTGCTGGCCGCCTGCCGGGCGGCGAAGATGGACACCATCCTCACCTCGCGCGCCTTCATCGAGAAGGGCCGGCTCGATGCGCTGATCGCTGGGCTGCAGAAGGAAATCAAGATCGTCTATCTCGACGACATCCGCACGGCCATCGGCACGACGGATAAGCTGCGCGGCTTCTGGAACTGCAAGAAGCCGCTGGTCAAGCGCAAGCCCGACGACTGGGCCGCGGTGTTGTTCACCTCCGGCTCCGAGGGCACGCCCAAGGGCGTCGTGCTGTCCCACCGCAACATGCTGGCCAACGCCGCGCAGGCGGCGGCCCGCATCGACTTCGGCCGGCAGGACAAGGTGTTCAACGTGCTGCCGGTGTTTCATTCTTTCGGCCTGACGGTCGGTCTCGTGCTGCCGCTCGTCTCCGGCGTCCGCATCTATCTCTATCCATCGCCGCTGCACTACCGCATCGTGCCGGAGCTGGTGTACGGCGTGAACGCGACAATCCTGTTCGGCACCGACACCTTCCTCAACGGCTATGCGCGCGCGGCGCATGCCTACGACTTCCGCTCGCTGCGCTATATTCTTGCTGGCGCCGAGCCAGTGAAGGAATCGACGCGGCGGGTGTATCTGGAAAAATTCGGGCTGCGCATTCTCGAAGGCTATGGCGTGACCGAGACCGCGCCGGCGCTGGCGCTCAACACGCCGATGTTCAACAAGTTCGGCACGGTGGGCCGGCTGCTGCCTGGCATGGAGGCGCGGCTGGACAAGGTCGAAGGCGTCGACGAGGGCGGCCGGCTGTTCGTGAAGGGGCCGAACGTGATGGCCGGATATCTGCGCACGGAGAATCCGGGCGTGCTGGAGCCGCCGCCGGAGGGTTGGCACGACACCGGCGATATCGTCACCATCGACAAGCAGGGATTCATCGCCATCAAGGGCCGCGCCAAGCGTTTCGCCAAGATCGCGGGCGAAATGATCTCGTTCGCCGCGGTGGAGGCGCTGGCGGGCGAGCTGTGGCCGGACGCGCTGTCGGCGGTGGCCTCGGTACCGGATGCCCGCAAGGGCGAGCGGCTCATCCTGGTGACGCAGAAGAAGGATCCCACGCGCAGCGCGTTCCAGGCCTTCGCGCGTTCGAAGGGCGCCACTGAGATCATGGTGCCGGCCGAGATAGTCTATCTGGAGAAGATGCCGGTGCTCGGTACCGGCAAGATCGACAACATGGCGGTGACCAAGCTGGTGAAGGAGCGCTTTGCCGCGGCCCAAGCGACGGCGGCAGGAGCGTAGGCCGGACGGCCGGTCACCGCGCGTGTTGTGCAAGGTCGATCATCAGCTCGGCCGCCTGATCGTTCGAGAGACCCTGACGCCGCAGCGAACGCCATGCGAAGAAATCGGTCGCGTGACCAAGAACCGCGCGAAGCTTGGACCCGTCGCGGCGGGGCCATGCATCCGTCAGTACTTCGACGACGCGCTCGCGATGCCGCACGCTTCTGAAGGAAAAGCGCCGGATCTCCGGCATGTCCTCAAGATCGCGGAGAATGGCCCAGAGCGCAGACTCAAGGGACGTGTAATAGGCGTAGAGCTCTCCGAGCCCGCGCTGCATCCGTGCTTTGGGATTGCGTATCTGCAGCAAGGGCTCCGGATCGGGCGGCGGATGTTGCGCCCAGTGGTGGCCGGTGCACGCCGTGAATAGATTGTCGGTCGTAGGGAAATACCGGTAATCCGCGCGCGCTCACCACGCGGGACATCGTCGAGCCTGCGCTCGCGGCCGAGGACTATTTCCAGTACAGCGCGCTTTGTCCCTCGACTGCACCTGCCATTCGCAGGCTCGCCGGGCTTGCCCCCGCCAAGCTGGCAGTCATGCACGGCTCGTCTTTCGAGGGTGATGCCGCGGCGGCGCTCCAGAGCCTGGCCGGCGCATATGACGAGCGGTTGCGGCGGACGATGGGCGACGGGTTGATAGCCGCGGCGTAGTGCGTCACGGGCGCCGGGCACGACCGGGCACGATTGAGGCAATGCTGTTCCGTTGCTACGCTTGCCCCAATTCCACGGAGGCCCGCCATGAACGTTAACGCCAAGCCGTCATCGACCTTCAAGCTCGAAGCGGTCCATCCCGACCCTTCGCAGGCGCACAAGATGCCCTACGCGCCGGCGATCAAGATCGTCGGCGCCTGCGACCTGATGTTCCTGTCTGGGGCGACCGCGTCGCCGCTCTATCACAACCATCCGCACCAAGACCACGAGCACGTCCATCCGCATTCGATCGAGCAGCAGACCAAAAACGCTATGGACGCCATCAAGTCGATCCTCGACAGCCAGGGCGCGACCTGGCGCGACGTCATCAAGGTGACGAAATATCTCACCGACTTCCGCGAAGCCGACGCCATGCACAAGACCATGGCGGGCTATTTCGGCGACTGGCTGCCGGCCAGCACGACGGTGTGCATCAACCAGCTCTCGTCGCCCGGCGCGCGCATCGAGTTGGACATGATCGTGGCGCTGCCGAAGTCCGCGGGGAAATAGTTGTTGCGCCCTCTCCTCTTGTAAGAGAGGGCGGCTCTAACAATGCAGCAAGTACAAATGGGTGAGGGGTCAGCCGTCCGACGACTGACCCCTTACCCATTCTTTGTGTAGCGCTGCTGCGGCAGCCCTCTCCCACAAGAGGAGAGGGCATAACAACCGCGATTACTCCGCCGCCTGCACCTGCGGCTTCTTCTTCGCCCAGTAGTCCGCCTGCGCCTTCGAGCGCTTTAGAGCCTCCTCGGTCTCGAAGCCCGGCGCCATCGAGCCATCCTCGCCGGCCAGGATCTGGTGGTGCTCGATGTTGAGCGTGCGCAGCCACCGCTGCTGACCCATCGTTAGGGCGATGAAGTAGCCGATCTCGACCAGTTCCGGCTCGCTGAAGTGCCGGTGCAGCCGCGCCCAAAACTTGTCGTCCACCGGCAGATCCCAGGTGATCGCCTCGGCGTAGGACAGCGCGACCTTCTGCCTGTCGTTGTAGCGCGTCGAGGCTTCGAAATTGATCAGGTCCTTGACCTGGTCCTCGATCACCTCGCCGGCTTTCTGCGCCTTCATCGAACGCTGGTTGCCGCAGAACTCGCACAGCACCGAGCGCGAGACATAGAGCCGGCACAGCTCCTTGATGGCGTGGTCGGCGACGCCGGTGTGGAACACGTCGCGCCAGGAGTTGGCAAACGACCAGAACACCGCCGGCACGTGGGCGCGAATCGCCTGGCTTTCCGGGCGCGGCGTGCCGTAGGTGCGGCAGCGGTCGAGCTCGGCCAGCATGGCGGCGTCCTTCATCGTTTTGGGATTGATGTAGCTGATGTAGGGCTTGCTCATGGGCGTCCGTCCTTTGGTTTATGCATTCTTGTTGCCCGGCGGGGCAGGCTTAATCCCGCATTCCCCGGATAGCGCTCTTATTTTCGCCTCGCTCGATCCAGGATAAGATGCTGATACCTATATCTGAATCGGCGTGAGCGTTACGAAAATAAGAGCGCTATCCGGGGAATGCGGGTTCAAATCAAATGCGAATCGCGCCGCTCATGTCTCGTAACGAATACCGCTTCAACCAATCTTCAGCATAGGCGGATTTGTGCAGGCCGCTTCACCATCGCCAACAATCTCCGGCTGCTGGACGAGAGCGCGCGCAAGGCCGCGGCGATCAATTAGGCCGCGCCTGGGGCTGCACGCTTCGGCCCGATTGTACTGCCCTTCCGCGTGCATAAGTATTCCCAGGGCGAATGGCATAGCCATCAGGAGACTTTCCTTGTTCGACGCCATCAAGAGCTTCGTCGCCGATCTGGCGAGCGGCGAGAAGCAGGCCGGCGATCTCGCCGATCGCGATCTTCGCGTCGTCACCGCCGCGCTGCTGATCCATGCCGCGACGGTCGACGGCAACATGTCCGATGCCGAGGGCGACACGCTCCGGAGCCTGCTGAAGCAGCGTTTCGATCTGGACGACGTCGCGGCCGGCGCGCTCGTCGACCAGGGCGCCGACGCGGACGACAAGGCTGTCGATCTGTATCGCTTCACGCATCTGCTCAACGGATCGCTCGACGAGAAGGACTGCCTGCGCATGATCGAGATGATGTGGACGGTCGCCTATGCCGACGGCGCGGCTACCGCGTTCGAGGACAATCTGATCTGGCGTGTTGCCGATCTGCTCGGCGTGTCATCGACGGAACGCATTGCGCTGCGCCATCGCGCGGCGGCGGCGCGCGCCGGCGGCGCATGACGCCGGTCACTGTCATTACAGGCGCTTCGGCCGGTATCGGCCGGGAGCTGGCGCGCGTCTTCGCGGGCAACGGTCACGCCCTGGTGCTGGTGGCGCGCCGCGAGGCGCGGCTGAATGAGCTCGCCGCCGAGATCGCCGCTGCCGGACATCCGAAGCCGCTGGTGCTTGCGGTCGATCTTGCCTTGCCGGGCGCCACGGCACGGATTGGCGAGGCGCTGGCCGCCCGCGCGCTCGAGCCGCAGTACATCGTCAACAACGCGGGCTTTGGACTGGTTGGCCGTGCCGCCGAGATCGATCGCGGCGAACAGCTCGGCATGATCGATCTGAACATGCGCGTGCTCACCGACCTCTCGCTCGGCTTTGTCGACAGCCTGGCGCGCCATCGCGGCGGCATCCTCAACGTTGCCTCGATCGCTGGCGTCATGCCGGGGCCGGGTTCGGCGGTCTACTACGCCAGCAAGGCTTTCGTGCTGTCGTTGAGCGAGGCGCTGCATCAGGAGTTCGCGCCGCGAGGCATCCGCGTGACGTGCCTGTGCCCGGGGCCGGTCGCCTCCGAATTCCAGGCCCGCGCCGGGATCGTGGAGGCTGAGCCGCCGTGGGCGCTCGCGGTTTCCGCGGAACGCGTGGCGGCTGAAGGCTATCGCGGCCTGATGCGAGGACGGCGGGTCGTCGTGCCGGGATGGGCCTGCAAGCTTCTGTTCGCGCTGATGCCGCGCATCGTTCCCCGCCTGGTGCTGCTGGCGCGGCTTGAAGCGCGTCAGGTCGGGCGTTTGGGCCGGCGCTGAACCAGCCCTGTATACAAGTCATATCGGTCCCGCGCCGGCGGTCTTGCAATCGCGCTTCAACCGGCTAGGAGTTGATTGGCACGCCGATTGCCTCGTTTGTGGCATGAACCTTCTCCCTCATGAGCTTTTTTGCACCATGCGTCCTCCCGTCCTGATCGTCCTGCACGGGGAGCTTTCCACTCCCGGTCGGGTCGCGATCCAGCTCAGGAACCGCGACATTCCGCTTGACGTGCGCCGCCCTCGGTTCGGCGACGACTTGCCGAAGACGCTGGAAGAGCACAGCGGCGCGATTATTTTCGGCGGACCGCAGAGCGCCAACGATGACGACGAGATCGTCAAACGCGAGATCGACTGGATCGGCGTGGCATTGAAGGAAAAGAAGCCGTTTCTCGGCATCTGCCTCGGGGCGCAGATGCTGGCCAAGCGGCTTGGCGCCCGCGTCTACAAGCACGCCGACGGCCATGCCGAGATAGGCTACTACCCAATCTGCCCGACCGCCGCCGGGCGCGCCGTCTGCAAGGACTGGCCCGAGCACGTCTATCAGTGGCACCGCGAAGGCTTCGATCTGCCGGACAAGGCGGTGATGCTGGCCGAAGGCGATTCGTTTCCGGTTCAGGCCTTCAGCTACGGCGGCACCGCCTATGCGCTGCAGTTCCACATGGACGTCACCCACGCCACGATGTGCCGCTGGACCACGCGCGGCCACGAGCGCATGGCGCTGCCGAACGCCAAGCCCCGCGAGACACATTTCGAAGGCCGCCTGATGCACGATCCGGCCTGCCGGGCATGGCTCTCCGAGTTCATCGACCATTGGCTTAAAGCCCCCACAGCGGCCGAGACGGCGTCGATCAAGGCGAAGGCTGCGCCCGCCAAGAGGGCTCGGTCTAGGGTCGCTCCGCCGAAGCCCGCGCTTGCCAACGGCGGTCAGCGCCGCGGCACGTCGAGGGTCTCGACCCGGTAGAGCGGTGCGAACACCTTCCGGCCGATCAGCACCACGAGCAAGGCGCCGATGCCGCCGACCATCACCGCGGGAATGGTGCCGATCCACGACGCCATCAGGCCGGCGCGGAAATCGCCGAGCTGATTGGACGCGATCACGAACAGCGAATTCACCGCGCTAACCCGGCCGCGCATGTCGTCGGTGGTCTCTAACTGGATCAGCGTCATGCGGATCACGACGCTGACCATGTCGGAAAACCCCAGCACGGCCAGCATGACCATCGAAAGCACGAACGAATTCGACAGCGCGAAGACGATGATGGCGATTCCGTAGATCGCCACGGCGCCGAAGATGATCCGGCCGACCCATCGGCGTGGCGGATAGTGTGCCAGGATCACCGCGGCGGCCAGCGCGCCGACACCGGGCGACGCGCGCAGCAATCCAAGACCCCAAGAATCGACATGAAACACATCGCGCGCGAACACAGGCAGCAGCGCGTAGACGCCGCCGAGAACGACGGCAAACAGGTCGAGCGAGATGGTGCCGAGGATGACCGGATTGTAGCGGATGTAGCGGAACCCGGCGAACAGCACGGCGAGGCTGATCGGCTCGCGCGACGGCGGGTTGCGCTCGACCTTCACCCTGCTGATCAGAAGGCTCGATGCAAGGTACAGCGCGCAGCACAACGCGTAGACCAGAACCGGATTCACGGCATAGAGAAATCCACCCAAGGCGGGTCCGCCGATGACTGCGATCTGCGTTGCGGAGGCGCCGGCCGCCGTGGCGCGCGACAGCAGCGAAATCGGCACGATCCCCGGCAGCAGCGTCGTCAGCGTGGTCTGCTCGAACGCGCGCGCCGAGCCGGTCACGAACACGATGGCCAGCAGCGATTCGCGCGTCATCCAGCCGCCCACGGCGCCGACCGCGAGCGTGGCGGCCGCGAGCCCTGATACGGTCTGGCAGATGCGGACGATCGTGCGCCGGTCGTAGCGGTCGGCGACATGACCCGCGACCAGCACGAACAGCGCGGCCGGGATGAACTGGATCAGGCCGACGAGCCCCAAATCGAGCGGATTGTGCGTCAGGTCGTACATCTGCCAGGCCACCGCTACCGCCTGCATCTGCAAGGCGACGGTGCTGGACACCCGAGATACCCAATAGAACGCGAACGGCCGGTGACGCCGAAGGGACGTGCTATGCGCGTCTGCGGCGCTCATGGAACCTGTTCGGCCTTCATTGCATGGCTGTGCGTAGCAACTAACTCAAAGGCAAGGCTTCTAGCTCAATACGGAACCATGGAACCGTAATCGGATTGTAGGGCATTGCAGGGTGAGGCGGGGGGCCGTTCATGCTATCTTTCAGCACCGATTCAATCCGCAATGCTGACAGTTCTTCCACATCGGATCCGGGCTGGCGCATGGTCGCCGTTGAACGGGCGCGGGCTTGACCGGGGAGGGTGATGGAACGGCAGCAAGGCAAGCCGGAGTGCTGGATGCGCGGCCCCGCAGTCGAACATCGACCCAGATCGGTGTTTTCGCAGTCGCTGGAGCAGGCGCTGCGTTCTGCCGACGACATCCTTGAACTGCTTCCAATCGCGACCTGCGTCTGCGATGCCGCCGGGGGGATTGTCCAGTACAGCCACCGTGCCGTCGAACTCTGGGGCCGCCCGCCGGAATCGGGCCAGACGCACGATTAGTTCACCGCGCAATGCAAGTTTTTCAGCGTCGACGACGAGGAGTTGCCGCGCTCCAAGCTCGCCGAGGTTCTGCAGACTGGCCGCGCCATCCGCGACGAGGAGGTGACGGTCCAGCGCACCGACGGCGAGCGTATCGTGGTGCTGCTCAACATCGATCCGCTGATTAATCCCCAGGGAAAGCTGGTCGGCGCCATCAATTGCTTCCAGGATGTCACCGAGCGCAAGCGCGTGCTCGATGCGCTCGACCGCAGCCAGCACGACCTGCGCCAGCAGGAGGAGCGCTGGAATGCGACCTATGAGCACGCTGCCATCGGCATCGTCGAGATCGACGCCGAGGGCCGGTTCCTCCGGGTCAATGAGGCTATCTGCTCCATCGTGGGCGGAACCCGGGAGGAGCTGCTAGGCTGGAAGCTTTTCGGCCGCACCCATCCCCATGACCGCGACGTGGACGAGGAGCTTTACCGGCGCCAGGTGGCCGGGGACATCGGCTTCTATTCGATCGAAAAGCGATTCGTCCGCAAAGACGGCCAGGTGATCTGGATGGGCGTGCGGTCGTCGACCGTGCGGGACATCGCCGGCCACTTTCTCTACGGCGCGCGGGTGGTGCAGGACGTCTCCGAGCGCAAGGAGGCCGAGGAGCGCCAAAAGCTCCTGATCGACGAGCTCAATCATCGGGTGAAGAACACGCTCGCAACGGTGCAGTCGCTGGCGACGCAGACGGCGCGCGGAACCGATTCGCCCGAAGCCTTCCGCGAGGCGTTCGAGGGCCGTCTGATAGCGCTCAGCCAGGCGTACGATCAGCTTACCCGCCGGCATTGGACGAGCGCGGATCTGCGCGACATTGTGGTGGGAGCAACGGCGCACCATCTCGCGCGCCCGCTGGAGCAGATTGCGATCGAGGGTGAGCCGATCACGGTGACGCCGCGCGTGGCGCTGACCTTGGCGCTGGGGCTGCACGAACCCACCACCAACGCGTCCAAGTATGGCGCCCTGTCGGTGTCGGCGGGACGCGTCGAGGTGCGCTGGCGGATCGAGCGCCGGCCACCGCAACTTCGCTGCTGCGGATCGAATGGCGCGAGCGCAATGGCCCGCCGGTCGAGGTTCTGACGCGGCAGGGCTTCGGCACGCGCTTCATTGAAGGCAGCGTCGCGAGCGAGCTCCGGGGCAAGGCCACGCTGGACTACGATCCCTCCGGCCTGGTCTGCACGATGCAGATTCCGCTGGAATCCATCACGCTGGATGTCGAGACCGGCACCGCGTAGGGACCGCGCTCAAGCCGCGCCGCCGCGGTAGTAGAGCATGACGACATGCTCGGCTTCGGCGAAGAACAGCCAGCGCTCGGTGAGCACACCGGCCGTGGTGCTGAGCGCCGCCAACGATGCAACGGCGATCTGCATCCAACTCGGAAGATCGAGCAGCAGCACGAGCCCCGCCAGGATTGGCAGAACAAACAGCAGCACGGCCGACAGGCGGCGAAGCTTTTCCGCGTGGCGCCGCGCCACCTGATAGCCCATCTCGCGCATGACGAAATTGGGCTGCGTGTGCGGGGGATCGAGCGGACGCAAGGTCCCGAAGCGGCCGAGACCGGTCGCGGCCTCCGCGGTGTAGGTCTTGTTCGCGGTGTCGATCGCAAGCCAATAGCGCGCCTTCAGAAACCAGCCAAGAGCGAGCGTCAGCGCGCTGACGACGGCCGCCCAGCGCACGTCGTAGCCAAACACCGCCAGAAGCAGGATCAGCAGCACGCCGCCGGTCGCCAACGCCAGCACCACATAGACGGGAGCGACCAGCGGCTGGTCCCAGGCGCGGATGGTTGGCAACGAAGCGTAGATCATGCCGGTGCACCACACGGTGCCGAGCGCGCACGGCACCGCCAGCCAGGCGCCTGCGGCGATCTGTCCCGGAACGAATTCGCCGAAAACCCAGCCGAGGCCGAGCGCACCTGCGGGCACGTAAGTGAGGATCGCGGCGATGCCCTCGCGCGACAGCCACGACGACTTCCATTGCGACAGCGCGCGCCAGGCGCGGCTTGGTCGGCCGAGATGCAAGGTCGAGGCAAGAAGGCCGGTGGTGATCAGCGCAAGCGCTACGCCAAGGCCGAAAAAACCAAGCACTGGATCGTGCGGGACGAGGTTCAGCGCCGCCGCAATGGCGAGCCAGATCAGCAGGCCGTAGCCTGCGCCTGAAGCCGTGGTGAAGACGATGACCGAATAGGCGGGATGCATTGTGTCGTGCGGTCAGCGTGCCAGGGATCGATCGGCCCAGGCGAAGAACCGGTCGGCCAGCGAGCTGGAATTGTCCACGGCCTGTTCGGCGGCCTGTGGAGCCGAAGCGGCCGTCTGGTCGCGGCGGGCGCGGGGCGGCAGATATTTGTTCACGGGCTTGAATCCCATCTCGGGCAGCAGGTCGAAGCCCTCGCGTTCTTTGACGAGCTGCGACACCGCGCTCTCGGGATCGCCGAGGTCGCCGAAGTGCCGCGCGCCGGTCGGGCAGGCGCGCACGCAGGCCGGGACGCGATCCTCCGGCGCGAAGGTCTCGTTGTAGATGCGGTCGACGCACAGCGTGCACTTCTTCATCACGCCGTCATCGGTGTCGTACTCGCGCGCGCCATAGGGGCAGGCCCAGGAGCACAGTTTGCAGCCGATGCAGGTGTCGGGATTGACCAGCACGATGCCGTCGGACGCGCGCTTGTATGATGCCCCGGTCGGACAGACGGTGACGCAGGCCGGCGTCTCGCAATGCAGGCAGGAGCGGGGAAAGTGCACGGTGCGGCTCTGCGCGTCGTCGCCGACCTCGTAGGAGTGCACGCGGTTCAGCCAGGTGCCGTGCGGGTCGCGGCCGCGGGGGTTCTGATCGGTCAGCGGCGCGGAATAGCCGCCGGCGTTCCATTCCTTGCAACTCGTGGCGCAGGCCTGACAGCCGACGCAGGTGTCGAGGTCGATCACCAGTCCGAGCTTCTTTGAGGTCGCTTCCGGCAAGCTGGTCATGCCGCGGCCTCCGCGTCCGCGAGCACGGGCCTCTTTAGTGGCACGAACTGCGGCCAGGTTTCGCCCTGCTCGTCCGGGGCGGCCTTCTCGATGCTGACGCGGAGGTCGTACCACGCCGCCTGGCCGGTTATCGGGTCGCTGTTGGAGAAACGGTAGCCGCCCTCGCGCTCCGGCAGCAATTCGGTGATGAGATGATTGAGAAGAAAGCCGCGCGTCGCCTCCGGCGCGTCGACATCTAGCGCGGCCGCGCCCGCGCGGCGGCCGACGGCGTTCCAGGTCCACACCGTGTCGGGATTGACGCCCTCCATCAGCCGGACGCGGCCCTTCACGCGGCCGAGGGGGCTTTTGATCCAGACCCAGTCGCCATCGGCAATGCCGAGTTTCTGCGCCCGCGCGCGATTGATGTAGAGGCAGTTCTCCGCCGTGATCTGGCGGAGCCACGAATTTTGCGAGCCCCACGAGTGATACATGTGCATCGGCCGCTGGGTGATGGCCGAGAGCGGGAAGGCTTCGTTTTCGCCTGGAGCGCCGTCGAACGGCGGATACCAGAACGGAATCGGGTCGAAGTATTTCTCGATCCGTGTGCGGTGCGTCGCCGGCGCCTGGATCGCGCCGTGGCCGCGCGCCGCCTGCCGGAATTTCTGCAGCGGCTCGAGGTAGAGCTGGAACGTGATCGGCGCGGATGTGCCGATGAAGCCCGCGTCTTTCGCCCAATCGAGATAGGCCTTGTTGGCGTGCTTGTAGTAGCGCTGGTCCGGGGCGAGACGATGTTCGTGAAAGCAGCCGCCGGCGATGTAAGCGTCGAGCTGCTTTTCGTTCGGCGCGCCGCGGCCATAGCTTTTGCCGTCCTCGCCGCGAAAGCCGGCCAGCGAGCCGATGCCGGGGCTGCGCTCGTGATGCACGATGTAGTCCGGATAGCCGCCGGGATAGCGCGGCGTGCCGGTCTCGGTGACGAAGCCGGGCAGCCTTAGCCGCGCGCCGAGATCGAGCAGCACGCTCTGGAAGCCGCGCACGTCGCGGTCGGGCGCCACCACGGGCTGGCGGATCGCGTCGGCCGGCGCATCGGCGCCGGAGATCGGCCGGTCGAGCAGCGAGATGCAGTCCCAGCGCTCCAGGTAGGTGGTGTCCGGCAGAATGAGGTCGGCATAGGCGACCATTTCCGAGGAATAGGCGTCGGAGTAAATGATCTTCGGAATTTTGTATTCGCCGGTTCTTTCGTCCTTCGCGGTCAGGTGGCGCAACACCGCCGGAATGTTCATCGACGAATTCCAGCTCATGTTGGCCATGTACATGAACAGCACGTCGATCGGATAAGGGTCGGCGGTCGCCGCGTTTGTGATGACCATATGCATCAGACCGTGGGCGGCGAGCGGCGCATCCCAGGAATAGGCCTTGTCGATGCGCTGCGGCTTGCCGCCGGAATCGACCAGCAGATCCTCTGGCCCCTGCGGAAAACCGAGCGGCGCGCCCTTCAGCGGCGCGTTCGGTCCAACGGCACGCGCAGGCTTGTTCGGCGGCGGCGTCGGCCGCGGGAACGGCGCCTTGTAGCGGAAGCCGCCGGGGCAATCGATCGAGCCCAGCAGGATTTGCAGCAGATGCAGCATCCGGCAGGTCTGGAAGCCGTTGGAATGGGCGGAAATGCCGCGCATGGCGTGCATCGACACCGGCCGGCCGGTGGTTTTCTCGTGGCGACGCCCCGCGGTATCGGTCCACGGAATGTCGAGCGTGATCTGCTGCTCGAACGCCGCGTGGGCCAGTTCGCGGGCGATGCGCCGGATCGTCTCGGCGGGGATCGCGGTCGCTGCCGCAACCTTGTCCGGGTTGTATTCGTCGGTGAGAAACCGCTCGGCGATGAGCGCGAAGCTCGGGCGACCGCTCCGGCCATCCGGCAATTTGAACGTTCCGACCAGCGCCGGCGCGATGTCAGTGCGCGTCGCATCGGCGAGCGCGCCGGTGACCTTGTCGAAGGCGAGCGGCTGGCCGGCCTCGTCCCGCGCGAACAGGCCATCGCCGGCGCCCTTCGGATCGTCGATCACCAGCCAGTGGGCGTTGGTGAAGCGCACCAGGTATTCGAGATCGATCTTCTGTGCGCGCATCAATTCATGGATCAGGGAGCCTACGAACAATCCATCGGTGCCGGGCCGGATGCCGATCCATTCGTCGGCGATGGCGCCGTAGCCGGTGCGGATCGGGTTGATGGCGACAATTTTGACGCCTTTTTCCTTGAGCTTGCCGAGCTCGATCTTGAGCGGGTTGGAGGCGTGATCCTCCGCCACTCCGAACAGCATGAAGTATTGCGTGTGCTCCCAGTCCGGCTCGCCGAACTCCCAGAACGAGCCGCCGAAGGTGTAGAGTCCGGCCGCTGCCATGTTGACCGAGCAGAAGCCGCCGTGCGCGGCGAAGTTCTGTGTGCCGTACTGCTGAGCGAACCAGCCGGTCAGCGCCTGGCTCTGGTCGCGTCCGGTGAAGAACGCGAGCTTGCCGGGGTCGCGGGCGCGCACGTCTTTCAGCCAGCCGGTCGCCGTCTCGAGCGCCTCGTCCCAGGTGATCTCCTCGAACTCGCCGGAGCCTCTGGGGCCCACGCGCTTCATCGGCGCGCGCAGCCGCGCCGGTGAGTAGTGCGTCATGATGCCGGCGGAGCCCTTGCCGCACAGCACGCCCTTGTTGATCGGATGATCGCGGTTGCCGTCGATGTAGCGGACGCGGCCGTCCTTCAGATGGACGCGGATGCCGCAGCGGCAGGCGCACATATAACAGGTGGTGGTCTTGATCTCGTCGGCCGACGGCTCGGACAGTGCAATGTCCGGTTCTCGATTCAACATTGCGCCGTTCTCCGCACCGGACGGTCCCGGAGACCTACGCGTTGCCGCATATGTCCCTTGGAATCCTATTCTCCGTTCAACAGTGCCATCGGCATCCGCATCATACAACGCCCACTCCTGCGAGGAGGGTGTTCCAAAATATGCAGGGCACCGATCACCGGGCGGAAACTCAGAAAGACCGATTTCGAGGGAATTGGGGGGTTGGTGGAGCCGAGCGGGATCGAACCGCTGACCTCCTCATTGCGAACGAGGCGCTCTCCCAGCTGAGCTACGGCCCCAACCTCGGGCGGACGGTCCATTCGGACGCCCGGTAGCGAGTGGGCGCCATTTACGGCCCGGGGTGGGGAGAGTCAAGAATAGGCGCGGAACAGGCCCGGAGGTCGGCTTGTTTGGCGGCGGCCGACCCGCTAGTTTCGCCGCGTTCCGCCGAAATCAAGTCTCACGCCCAGCCCCCCATGCGCTCCATTCTCTACGTCATTCTTCTGGTTCTCGACCTCTATATCTGGCTGCTGATCGCGGCGGCGGTGCTGTCGTGGCTGGTCGCCTTCAATGTGGTCAATTCGCGCAACCAGTTCGTCGCGATGGTCGGCGATTTCCTGTTCCGAATCACCGAACCGGTGCTGCGGCCGATCCGGAACATGCTGCCGAGCCTCGGCGGCATCGACGTGTCGCCGGTGGTTCTGATCCTGATCATCTTCCTGATCAAGGACGTCATCGTCCGCTACATCTACCCAGCCGTCATTTAGCCGCCATGCCATCGCTGCGGCCGTGGACCGTCGCGGCCGGGGGGCTTGCCGTCGTGGTGCGGCTGACGCCCCGTGGCGGGCGCGATTCCATCGACGGCATCGACCAGCGCGCCGACGGGCAATGCGTGCTCAAGGCCGGGGTGTGCGCGGCGGCCACCGAGGGCGAGGCGAATGACGCGCTGGTCGATCTGCTGGCCCACGCCGCGGGCGTCCCACGGCGCGATGTGGCTCTGGTGTCCGGCGCGAGTGCACGCATCAAGCGGCTGACGATCGCGGGCCACGGCCCAACGCTCGCCGCCGCGCTGGAGAAGATCGTCGGCGTGAGCTAACAATCGAGTCATGAGCGCACGCATTATCGACGGCAAGGCGATCGCGGCAGAGCTTCGCATCAAGGTCGCGGGCGAGGTGAAACGCCTCACCACACAGCACGGCGTCACGCCCGGGCTTGCGGTCGTGCTGGCCGGCAACAATCCGGCCAGCGAGTCCTATGTCGGCAGCAAGGCCAAGGCCACGAAAGAGGCCGGTATAAACTCGTTCGATCACCGCCTGCCGGACAGCGTGGGCCAGGCCGAGTTGATGGCGCTGGTGAAGAAGCTCAACGCCGACCCGGCGGTGCACGGCATCCTGGTGCAACTGCCGCTGCCGAAGCAGATCGACGCACAGCAGGTGCTCGACGCCATCGACCCGGCCAAGGACGTCGACGGGTTCCATCCGGTCAACGCCGGCCGGCTCGCCTCCGGCTTGCCGGCGCTGGTGCCGTGCACCCCGCTCGGCTGCATCATGCTCGCGAAAGCGGTGCATCCTTCGCTTGCCGGCATGGAAGCGGTGGTGATCGGCCGCTCCAATATCGTCGGCAAGCCGGTCACCCAGCTTTTGCTGGCGGAGAACGCCACCGTTACCGTCACCCATTCCAAAACCCGGGATCTGCCGGCGGTGTGCCGGCGCGCCGATCTGCTGGTGGCTGCGATCGGGCGCCCAGAAATGGTCCGCGCCGGCTGGATCAAGCCCGGCGCGACGGTGATCGACGTCGGCATCAACCGGGTGCCGGGCGAGAACGGCAAGTCGAAACTCGTGGGCGACGTGGCCTTCGCCGAATGCGCGGAGGTCGCGGGCGCGATCACGCCGGTGCCGGGCGGCGTCGGGCCGATGACCATCGCCTGCCTGATGGTCAACACCGTGCGCGCGACCTGCGCGATTTCCGGACTACCCGCGCCTGCGGTTTGAATCCTCAAGAGGCCGCGCGCGCTCTATCCCTCCCCGAAAGGGGGGATCGCCGCAGCACCTTACGCAGAAAAACAAAAAAAGCCCAGCGATAGCCGGGCCTTACGTCAATTCATAGAATGCCGGATCAGTTGTTCCAGGCGAACGCGACCTTATCGAGGCTCTTCTCGCCGAAACGCTCCGAGGAGCGGGCGACGGCCTTGCCGCCGAGCGCCTTGTAGAATTCGACCGCCGGGTCGTTGTCCGACAGCGCCCAGATCACGAGGCTTTTCAGCCCGCTCTGGGCCAGGTCGCGGCGCGCCGAGGTGAACAGGCGGCGGCCGAAGCCCAGCCCCTGATACTCGGGGCGCAGGTAGAGCTCGTAGATTTCGCCGTCGTAGAACAGGCTGCGCGCGCGGTTGCGGCCGTAGTTGGCGTAGCCGGCCACCTTGTCGCCGAAGGCCAGGATGGAGATGCGGCTGCCTTTGCGGATCGCGCTGTCCCACCAGTCGGCGCCGCGGCGCGTGACCAGCTTTTCCAGTTCGAGGCCGGGGATGACGCCCTGATATGCGCCCCGCCACGCCTCATCATGCGTGTCGGCAACGGCCGCAGCGTCGGACGCCTTGGCCCGACGAATCTCGATCAGGACAGTGCTCATGTGTGAATATGAGCAAGCGATTCTGTTGCCTTCAAGTCCTACGTTTAACGATCGGTTCACGATGTGGATTATTGGCCATCGATGCACTGCAACGCGAGCGGCGATGATGTGCAAATGGGCAGCCCGTCTGGATTTGCGCAGGATGTGGCTCCGATGACACGCATTGGAGCGAAATTGTCCTGCGGACTCCTGATGATGCTCGCGTTCGCGTGCGAATCATCGCTTGCGCAGAATTTGCCCGGTCCGCAAGGGCCGGAAGAAGGAGTGATTCGCCGGCAAACATGGCTCATTCCGGCACAGGATCGCCGGACGCTGATGTGGACAACGGTATTCCGGCCTTCGGGCGCGGGCGCTTTTCCGCTCCCGTGATCAATCACGGCTCGACGCAGAACGAATTGCAGCGGGCCGGTTATCGTTTGCCGGAATACACCGCGCTGACGGAATGGCTGGTGGCGCACGGCTACGCGGTCTCGGTGCCGCAGCGTCCCGGCCACGGCAAGACCGGCGGACTATACTACGAGGGGCAGGGCAGCTGCGCCAATGCGGACTACCGCAGAGCGGGGCTGAACACGGCGGCCTCGATCGCCGCCGCGGTCGACTATCTGATCCATCGGCCGTTCATCCGAAAGACCGGCGCCATCGCTATCGGGCAATCCGCCGGCGGCTGGGGGGCGCTCGCACTCGCGAGCCAGAACTACCCGCCGGTGAGGGCTGTGGTAGCCTTCGCGCCCGGCGGGGGTGGTCGTATCGACGGCGAAGCAAACCGCAACTGCGCGCCCGACCGGCTGGTCGCAGCGGGCCGCCAGTTTGGAGACAAAACGCGCATCCCGACGCTTTGGCTCTATGCGGAAAACGACAGTTATTTCGGGCCCGAACTGTCGAAACGGCTGGCCGACGCCTATCGGCTGGCGGGCCGCCGGGCCGAGTACCATCTGCTGCCGCCGGTCGGGACCGACGGCCACAACATGATCCAATCGCGCGAAGCGGCGGCGTTGTGGGCGCCAATCTTGGAGAAGTTCTTGAAAGCCGGGAATTGATAAAATCGTGGCCGGGACAAGCCCGGCCATGACGAACTTAATTGCCCAGCAACTGTCAGACGACCGCTGCTTCGGTTTCCTTGCTGCGCTCGCTGCGCTTGCGGTCGGTCGGGTCGAGCAGCTTTTTGCGCAGCCGGATCGACTTCGGCGTGACCTCGACCAGCTCGTCGTCCTCGATATAGGCCAGCGCCTTTTCCAGAAACATGCGGATCGGCGGGGTGAGCCGCACCGCCTCGTCCTTGCTGGTGGTGCGGATGTTGGTGAGCTGCTTGCCCTTGAGAAGATTGATCTCAAGGTCGTTGTCGCGGGTGTGCTCGCCGACGATCATGCCGCGATAGATCTTCCAGCCGGGCTCGATCATCATCGGCCCGCGGTCTTCGAGCTTGAACATGGCGTAGGCGACCGCCTCGCCCTGCTCGTTGGAAATGAGCACGCCGTTGCGGCGGCCGGCGATCTCGCCCTTGTGCGCCGCGTAGGCGTGGAACAGCCGGTTCATGATGGCGGTGCCGCGCGTGTCGGTGAGCAACTCGCCCTGATAGCCGATCAGGCCCCGGGTCGGCGCGTGGAACACCAGCCGGACCCGATGGCCGCCCGACGGCCTGAGCTCGATCATGTCGGCCTTGCGCTCCGACATCTTCTGCACGACGACGCCGGAATGGATCTCGTCGACGTCGATCACGACCTCTTCGATCGGCTCTTCCAGGTCGCCCGCTTCGTTGCGGCGGAGCAGCACCTTGGGGCGCGACACCGACAGCTCGAAGCCCTCGCGCCGCATCTGCTCGATCAGGATGCCGAGCTGCAATTCGCCGCGGCCGGCCACTTCCATGGAATCCTTGTCGTCGGATTCGCGGACACGCAGCGCGACGTTGCCCTCGGCCTCGCGCAGCAGCCGGTCGCGGATCATGCGGCCGGTGACCTTGGTGCCTTCGGTGCCGGCCAGCGGCGAATCGTTGACGCGGAACGTCATGGCCAGCGTCGGTGGGTCGATCGGCTGGGCGTGGATAGGCACCTCGATCGAGGGATCGCAGATGGTGTGGGCGACGGTTGCTTCCGGCAAGCCGGCCAGCGCGACGATGTCGCCGGCTTCCGCCTCATCGACCGGGACGCGTTCGAGCCCACGGAAGGCCAGCACCTTGGTGACGCGGCCGGTCTCGACCAGCTTGCCGTCGTAGTCGAGAACCTTGACCGCCTGGTTCGGCTTGATCGATCCCGAGCTGATGCGCCCGGTGACGATGCGGCCGAGATAGGGATTGGCCTCCAGGATGGTGCCGAGCAGGCGGAACGGCCCTTCCTCGACCGTGGGCTGCTTGACGTGGCGCAGCACCAGATCGAACAGCGGCTTCATGCCGTCGTCCTTCGAGCCCTCGAGGCTCGTGGCCATGTAGCCAAGCTTGGCCGAGCCGTAGAGGATCGGGAAATCGAGCTGCTCGTCGGTGGCGTCGAGAGCGGCGAACAGGTCGAACACCTCGTTGACCACCTCGACCGGGCGGGCGTCGGCGCGATCGACCTTGTTGATCACGACGATGGGCTTGAGCCCCATCTTGAGCGCCTTGGAGACTACGAACTTGGTCTGCGGCAGTGGGCCTTCGGCGGCATCCACCAGCACCAGCGCGCCGTCCACCATATTAAGGATACGCTCAACTTCTCCGCCGAAATCGGCGTGGCCGGGGGTGTCGACGATGTTGATGCGGGTGTCCTGCCAAAGGATCGAGGTCGCCTTGGCCAGGATGGTGATGCCGCGCTCGCGCTCCAGGTCGTTGGAATCCATCGCCCGCTCGGCGACCTTCTGATTCTCGCGGAAGGACCCGGATTGCTGCAGCAGGCGGTCAACCAGGGTGGTTTTGCCGTGGTCGACGTGGGCGATAATGGCGACGTTGCGAAGTTTCATTGAGTTCCCAAAAGCCGACGCGGGCCTTCCTTGGCCCGCGGGTACTACCGAACTTGGTGCTATTGCGGCGCAATATAGCGATGAATTACAGCGACGCAACCGCCGCCAGCGTCCGGGGCGGCTGGCCCGCAAGGGTGCCCCGCCGGTCGGAAATGGCGAGTTGGGCCCGCTGGATCGACATCGCATAGGCCGTCATGGCGGTGTCGTCGAGGTTACCCGCCTCGACGTCGCGGATCATGCCGGCCTGGATGGTGTCGATCTCGGTCTGCAATTCGTCGAGGTTCTGGATCGAATCGATGCCGCGGGCCGACTTGGTGATCTCAAGCAGCCGTTCGAGCGTCCGGAGCTTGCGGACGCGATCGTCCGCCTTGCTGTAGCTCAGCAGGCCGGCGAATCCGGAGCCGAGCACCGACATCGCCATCAGGCCCCAGTAGAGCAGATCGCTGTATCGGTCGAAGAACGTCTTCAACTCGCCATCGAGATAGGCGGCAGCGCCGGGATGCACCGGCACCGGGGCATCCTTGTCGGTATCGGGCTTCTCGATCTTCGCCGCGGACGGCAGTTCCGCCGTGAGAGTTTGCCGGACGGCGAACAGGTGCTTGGTGAAATCGGCGACGACCTGCTCGCTGAGGCTGCGGCGCGCCACGATGTAGTGATGCACCTCGATGGTCTCGACGTTTTCCTCCGGCCGCGCCGGCGAGCCGCCGAAGGCGCCGGCTTTGATCTCGCCCGATTCGTAGGCCGGCTCGCGCTCGGCGATGGCTTCGGAGGCATCGATCTTGAGGAACGTCGGCGGCTCCTTGCCCAGCGTCGCGGCGGTGATCGCGTCTGCGGTGATCGGGCTGCCGACCGGGCCGACCGACATGATGACATCGACGTTGCTGTCCTTGATCGCGGCCGTGACGTTGCTTGGGTCGAACTGGATCACGCCGATCTTGCCCGCCTCGTTGGGCTTGCTGAGGTCGCCGGGAGAAAGCATGACCAGCGCGTCGGCGCCGATGCGGTACTGCCGCAGGATCACCTTGAGCAGATCGATGTTGCGCGGCGACCGGCCGATCACGCCGAGGCGTTTGCCGACCATTTGATCGATCTTTTCGATGGGCTTGGCTTTCGCCGCCGCCGCGGCGGCCTTGCTTCTGGCGCCCCTGGCGGGCTTGGGCGGCTCTGCTGCGCTCGGCACGATGAACACGACGACGTTCTTGCGCAGGATGGCGACGGCCTGGCCGGCCTTGGGCATGCCGGAGTCGCGGCGGACGACGGCGAGGTCTGCCTGGCCGTTGTCGATGGCGGCCGCTGCGGCCGGCGGTCCGCCGTCGAGGATCTTGGTCTGCAGGCGGATGTTGGTTTGGTCGCGCGCAAGCTGCGCGGCGATCGTCTGCACCACGCGCGTGTCCTCGCTGTTGGGCGGGCCCACGGCGATGGTCAGCTCAACCGGCTGGGTCCAGATGCGGTATGCAATCGCACCCAGGCCGCCGCCCAGCATGATGAATGCCGCAATGATAAGCCAAGTGTGCCGCATCATGATCTTGAAGCGGCGGCTCCAGCCTTTCCGGTGTGCTTCAATCTTCATCGATCCGACCGGCGGATTGGAAAGTCTTAACAGGCGGCGCAGCGCAACTCGCATGGGATAATCGTATCATGCGCGGGGGAAACCCGCTCCAGGGGGCAAACGAACAATGGTCCCAAACGAACCGTTCGCGGCCTGCTATGCTGTCTTCCGAAGGCCTAATCAGGTTCAATCCGTGCGAAAGGGCAATAAATGGCTCAGAAACTGACGGGACAAGCCCGGGCCGATGCATTCTGCAAACTCACCGGCTGGAGCGATGTTCCCGGCCGCGACGCCATCACCCGGAAGTTCGTGTTCAAGGACTTCAACCAGGCCTTCGGCTTCATGACCCGGGCGGCCCTGATTGCCGAGAAGATGGATCACCATCCCGAGTGGTTCAACGTCTACAAGACGGTCGAGGTGACGCTGTCCACCCACGACGCCGGCGGCGTGACCGAACTCGACATCAAGCTCGCCGGCGAGATGGACAAGCTCGCTGGCGGCTAACCGGTCACTTGCAAGCAGCCTGTTCCATGACCATTTCTGGATGCGATGGCGACGAGTGACGGCGAGCGTTTGAAGCGTGACGAAGCGGCGGTGCTGCGCGATTTCTGGCGCAAGCTCGTCCGGTCCGCGGCGCAAATTCCATTCGCCGAGGATTTGCTCACCGCCTACTACTGCGCCTTCGACCGCCGCACGCCGACCCATGTGCGCGTCGCGCTGCTCGGCGCGCTGCTCTACTTCATCTCGCCGTTCGATGTGCTGCCCGACGTGCTGCCGATCGTCGGCTTCACCGACGATGCCGCCGTGGTGGCCGGCGCGATCAAGCTCGTGTGGGACCAGATCAAGCCTGAGCACCGCGACGCCGCGCGCGACGCGCTGGTGCGGATGAGCAAGGCGTCTGAAACCTGAGATTCTTTGGAGTACGATCTCGGACCTGTCGATGCGTCGGTTGTTTGGTCGCAAACGCGGGGCAAGCAGGGATCGCTGAGACTCCTAATTTGCGATTCGCTCCATCGCCGGTTTCCACAATTTCTGCTGTTCCCGGACGAAGTTTTCGGTTTCGTTAGCCGTCATCGGCCGAGTGTAGGAGCCGCGCGCTGCGAGACGGCCAATCGTGTCAGGCTTGGTGAGAACCTGGCGCAGGTCCATGCCCACCTTGGTCACGATCGTCTCCAGCGTGCCGTTCGGTGCCACGACCACCTGCCAGCCTGCGGCGACGAAGCCCGGCAGCGTTTCCGCCACCGTTGGAATATTGGGGGCTTCGAGCAACCGTTGCGCCGAGCCGACCGCGAGCGGTTTGATCGACCCCGCCTGATAAATTCCTGCCATGCCGGCATAACCTTCGACGATCATCGAGATGCGGCCGGCGATGATGTCGCTCAGCGCCTGCGCCGCGCCGCCGGTGTAGGGGACCATCTGCAGCTTGATGTCGGCGCGCATCTGCAGCAATTCGCCGGTCAGATGCGTCATGCGCCCGACGCCGGCTACCGAATAGGAGATCTCGCCCGGCCTGCTTTTTGCCAGTGCGATCAGCTCCGGCAGCGTGCTGACGCCGAGCGTGGGAGACGCGCCGATCGACATGGGCTGGTCGAAGGTAAATCCGATCGGCATGAAATCGCGCGGCAGCATCAGCGGCAGGTTGGGGGCACGGCCGGGCAGAGCGAGAAAGGTGGAAAGGGCAGGGGCGTACAACGTGTAGCCATCGGGTGCGGCTTCGGCGGCGACGCGCGCCGAGATCGCGCCGCTGGCGCCAGGGTGGTTGACCACCACCACCTGTTGTCCCCAGTGCTGGCTGAGAGCTTCGGCGATGACGCGCAACCCCACATCTGGTGAGCTGCCCGGCGCGGAGTCGGAGATGATTCTGACCGGCTTGTTGGGATAGCCGTCGGCTTGCGCAGCGGCCTCCGTGGGCGCCGCAGCAAGCCACAACAAACCTACGATCGATGACCAACGCCAGGCTGTCTTCATGTTCGCCCCCCTACATTGTCCATCCGCGGCTTTGGCATATCCGTTCGATCGGCGTTGCCGCTGCATTGCCATGGATTATCGAAGTGCGCGGCATTGCGGTCAACGCGGCCGCAGCGAATTGCCGCGCCTCAATCAAGGAATTAATACGACTTTGCCCATCACCTTGCGGTTGGCGATGTCCTTCAATGCCTGCGCCGCCTCGGCGAGCGGATAGGTCGCGTGCACATGCGCGCTGAGTTTGCCTTCGGCACACCAGCGGACGAGATCGGCGGTGTTGGCGCGATGCGCTGCAGGCTCGCGCTCGGTCCATGAGCCCCAGAACACGCCGCGCACGTCGCAGCTTTTCAGCAGCACCAGATTGAACGGCAGCTTCGGAATCTGGCCGGCGGCGAAGCCCACCACCAGGTAGCGTCCGTACCAGGCGAGCGAGCGCAGCGCGGGCTCCGCGTAGCGGTCGCCGATCGGATCGTAGACCACGTCGATGCCGTGGTCGCCGCCGAGTTCTTTCAGCCTCTCGCGCAGATCGCCGCTGGCGTAGTTCACTCCTGCGTCGGCGCCGTGCTTCTTGGTAAAGTCCAGCTTGTCGTCGGACGAGGCGCAGGCGATGACGCGCGCGCCCATCAGCTTGCCGAGCTCGACGGCGGCGAGGCCTGTGCCGCCCGAGGCGCCCAGCACCGCCAGCGTCTCGCCGATCTTCAATTGGGCGCGGTCCTTCAGCGCGTAGTAGGAGGTGCCGTAGGTTACGACCACGCCGGCGGCCCGCTCCGGGTCGAGGCCGGGCGGCATCTTCACCAGCTTGTCGGCGGCGATTGCCAGTTTCTCGCGCGCCGCGCCCCAGCCGCAGTAGCCGATGACGCGGTCGCCCACGGCGTAGCCGGCAACGCCCGGACCGAGACTCTCCACGGTGCCGGCGAATTCCGCCCCCGGCGAGAACGGAAACGCCGGCTTGTACTGGTATTGCCCGGCGATGATCAGGAGGTCGAAGAAATTGAGCGCCGCGGCTTCGACCCGCACCACGGCCTGTCCCTGCCCGGCCACCGGGTCCGGCAGGTCGGCAATAGTGAGGTTGTCCGGGGTGCCGGCGCGGGTGCAGAGCAGAGCTTTCATGGTCGTAGCTTCCAGATTTTATATGGGTTTTCGCAGACCGCGGCGGCCGGTCAAAGTCCCCTGGCCGACCGGCTACGACAATTCATTCTTTCCATCGCCGATTTTGCCCATTATTTCGCTATACTTGGACTGATTGTAGTGTCCGTGCGCCTACCGTGCGCGAGGGGTCCGATGAGGCAGACGACACCGAACCGAGTGGTCCTGCCGTTGGCCGCGTTGGCGGCTCTGGCGCTGCCGTCCCTTGCGCTGGCGCAGGCCAGGCCACCGGCCAGTCCCGCGCCCGCCGCGCCGGCCAGTCCCGCCGCCCAGGCCACGCTGCTCGGCCAGTATGGCGACTGGGGCGCGTACTCGGCGACGCCCGGCGGCCAGAAGGTATGCTTTGCCCTGGCCAAGCCATCGTCGCAGGTGGATAACCCTCCCAATCGCCGAACCGCGGCCAACCCGG
>SHVN01000100.1 GCA_009694215.1 Xanthobacteraceae bacterium | reverse complement strand
GAGGCATTCGCTCCTGCCGAAGCCCGGCGAATTCTGCGCCGCCTGGAGTTCCACTACACCCCCAAGCACGCCAGCTGGCTCAACATGGTCGAGATCGAGATCGGCGTGCTCCGCAGCCAGTGTCTGGACCGCAGAATCGACGACCCCAAGCGCCTCATCAGCGAAATCGCAGCATGAAAACGACAACGAAACGCCGCCGGCGCCCGCATCAAATGGATGTTCACAACCGACAAAGCCCGCGCCAAAATGGGCCGCGCCTATCCCGTCACGTCCAAAGAGTCATAATCACTGTGCCGAGGTACTAGGCTTGGGGACAGCAACGGCACGTTGTCACGGGTAATTTTCAAGAGCGATATTATGCGACCCCTATCCAACCCATTGTATTATCAATTTAAATTTCGTCTTTGCTGACCGCTGTCGTGCGGCCCTGATGGCTGCTAATGGGATGGTCCTGCCATGCTCCTGCCCCGCCAGCAAGCGATTCTGGCAAGGGGCACCAAAGACAAGGAGTAATCCTATCTGCGATGTCACGCGACCCGTTTCGGCTTCATCCACCACCGATGCACGGCGACCAGCGACCAGATCGCCTCGACGACGCCGAACGGCCAGGCCCTTGCAGGAAGCCGTAGATCCAGGCGAGCGCGCAGGCGCCCGCAAACGCCAGAACGAACCACGGGCTACGGTCCTCCAGCGCGTAGAACACCAGCATCGCCGTGACGGCGATCAGGCCGAACAGGGTGAGATGATCCATCGGCGCGCCCTACTCCGCCGGCTTGATCTCGGTGCCCGCATCGGCGGTGGCCTTCGCCGCTTCCGCCGCCTTGGCCCTGGCCGCCTTGCCCTCGACGACCTTTACCGACCAGATCGAGCCCTCGTAGAGAATGAGCAGCGGGATCGCCAGCGACATCTGCGAGAGCACGTCGGGCGGCGTCAGCACCGCGGCGATGACGAAGGCCACGACGACGAAGTAGCGCCGCTTCTGCCGCAGCATCTCCGAGGTGACGATGCCGATACGGCCGAGAAGCGTCAGGATCACCGGAAGCTGGAACGCGACGCCGAAGGCGAGAATGAGCGACATCATCAGCGAGAGATACTCGCCGACCTTGGGCAACAGCGCGATCTCCGCCTGCCCCTCGCCCGCGGACTGCTGCATGCCGAGCGAGAACCGCACCAGCATCGGCATCACCAAGAAATAGACCATCGCCGAGCCGAGCAGGAAGAAGAACGGCGTCGCCACCAGATACGGCAGGAACGCGCCGCGCTCGTGGCGGTAGAGGCCGGGCGCCACGAACATGTAGATTTGCGCCGCGATCACCGGGAAGGCAATGAAGGCCGCGCCGAACATCGAGAGCTTCAGCTGGGTAATGAAATATTCCAAGAGCGCGGTGTAGATGAACTTCGAATTCTCGACGCCGGCGATCCAGACGTAGGGCCAGACCAGGATGTTGTAGATCGGCTTGGCAAAGAAGAAGCAGGCAACGGCGGCGATGAAGAACGCCGCCAGCGCCTTGATCAGCCGCGAGCGCAGCTCGATCAGATGCGACATCAGCGGGGCCTTGCTGGCCTCGATCTCCTTCTCGTCCTCCTCCGACTTCACGCGCCGCTCCCGGCTTTGGGCTGCGGCGCTTCCGGCGCGGGTGCGGTGTCGGACGACGGTGCGGGAATGACCGCGTCAGGCGACACCGGCGCGGGCGTACTTTCGGCCGCCGCCTCCGGCGAGGCGCTCGCCGCCTCGGGCACGGTGCCGAGCGGAACGGCGGAAAAGGCGTCGACCTCCTTCTTCACCGACGCCAGCGGATCGAAATCGGTGAAGGTCTTGGCGGTGTCGGTCATCTCGTCGACCTGCTTCTTCAGGTCGGCCATCTCGGCCTCGCGCATCGCCTCCTGGAACTGGCCTTGGAATTCCGACGCCATGCGCCGGATCTTGCCCATGTAGGTGCCGACGGCGCGCAGCACGCCGGGCAGCTCCTTCGGGCCGATCGCGATCAGCGCGACGACACCGATGACGACAAGCTCGCTCCAGCCGATATCGAACATGGGTCAGGCTCTCCGCGTCATTCCGCGGCGCGCTGAAAGCGCGAACCCGGAATCCATAGACCGCAGCGTTACGTCATCGGCACGGGGGGTATGGATTCCGGCCCTCGCTTCGCTCGGCCGGAATGACGGTGGAAACGCTATCATCAACTTCAAACTCCAAGGGGCGCTAGCTGTTCGCCGGCGCCCCCGAAAACTCCGTCACGGACGCCTCGCCGCTGTGCGGTCAGCCTTCGAACTTGCGCTCGGTCTGGGCGTGCTGCTTGAGCGGGTCGGCGGGCTTGACTTCGCCGGCGATGGTCTTGGGGTCGGCCGCGGGATCCGCCTTGGCGGTGTCGTCCTCGGCCATCCCCTTCTTGAACGACTTGATGCCTTGCGCAACGTCGCCCATCAACTCGGAAATCTTGCCGCGGCCGAACAGCAGCAGGATCACGGCGATCACCACCACCCAGTGCCAGATACTCAACGAACCCATTGAAAAATCCTCCGCACCGACCGGCGCGACCCCGCCCTCTCGGTTTGCCCCGAACCTACGAGCAAGGGACGGCAAAAACAAGAACGGCGTGGCCGCCGAATGCGACCGATCGCATCATAGCTAACCCGTTCAAATATCGGGAACTTCGCCTAAGCCAGCTATTCCTCGACGCGCTCCGGCGGCGGCGCGAGGCCGAGGTCCAGATCGCCCGGCTCCAGCGGATCCTCGTCGGCGCGCAGCATCGGATCGTCGGACGGCATCGGCACCGCAAAGCCCGGCGGCAGCCGGTTGTCGAGCAGCCCCGAGCCCTTCAGCTCCTCGAGCCCCGGCAGGTCGTTCAGCGTCTCCAGGCCGAAGTGCGACAGGAAATCCTCGGTGGTGCCGTAGGTGATCGGCCGGCCCGGCACCTTGCGGCGGCCGCGCGGGCGGATCCAGCCGGTCTCCATCAGCACGTCGAAGGTGCCCTTCGACATCACCACGCCGCGGATTTCCTCGACCTCGGCGCGGGTCACCGGCTGGTGGTAGGCGATCACGGCGAGCGTCTCGATCGCCGCCCGCGACAGCTTCCTCGGCACCACGGCTAACTTGGTGAGGAGCCACGACAGGTCGCCGGCGGTGCGGAATGTCCATTTGTTGCCGATGCGGACGAGGTTCACCCCGCGCGAAGCGAACTCGGCCTGCAGCGCGCGCAGGCAGGCCTTGAGATCGACGTCCTCGGGCAGCCGCGCCGAAAGCGTCTTCTCGTCGAGCGGAACCGCGGCCGCAAACAGCAGCGCCTCCAGGAGCCGCATGTGCTCCGGGCGCGCCTGCGCCTCGGACTTTTCCTCCGCCCGCGCCTGCAACTCCTCGTGGGGAATGATGCGCCGTTCAGCCAAAGCCGCCATGCCTCCGAATCTCCCTACTATCCTATTCCGTCGCGCGCGGCGCCGCCGTGCTCGAATTCAACGCCGCCAGCCCCGCCTCGTCGCGCTTGCGCAGATAGATCGGCGCAAAGGCCGACTGCTGGTGCACCTCCAGGGCGCCCTCGCGGATGAGTTCTAGCGTCGCCGCCAGGCTCGACGCCATCACGGTCGCCCGCATCGACGGCTCCACCAGATATTCCATCAGGAAGCCGTCGAGGCGGCCCCAGTCGCCCGCCTGCCCGATCAGCCGCACGAGGATTTCGCGGGCGTCCTGCAGCGCCCAGACGTTGCGCGGCTTGAACCGGACGTGGGCGAGCGCGGTCTGCTGGCGCTGCCTTGCATAGGCCGAGAGCAGGTCGAACAGGGTCGCGGTCCACTGCGGATGCTTGATGTCGGCGATCGGCTCGGGATCGCCGCGCCGGAAGATGTCGCGCTGCAGCTGCGGGCGGCCCATGAGCTGGCCCGAGACCTCGCGGAACGCCTCCAGGCGCTTCAGCCGCCAGGCCAGCGCATTGGCCATATCCTCGGCGCTCGGGCCGTCGGGGCTCGCGGTCTCCGGCAACAGCAGCCGCGATTTGAGATAGGCGAGCCAGGCCGCCATCACGAGGTAGTCGGCGGCAAGCTCGAGCCGGAGCTTGCGCGCCTCCTCGATGAAGGTCAGATACTGCTCCGCCAGCGCCAGGATCGAGATCTTGGCGAGATCGACCTTCTGCTGGCGAGCCAGCGCGAGCAGCAAATCGAGCGGGCCCTCGAAGCCCTCGACGTCGACCAGCAGCGACGGCTCGTCGGCGCCGCGTTCGGAGATTTCGGTCTCGAAGGCTTCGGCTTCGACCATCAGGCGACCTGCGAATTCATCATCGCCGCAAACTCGCGGCGGGCCGCGGCAAGGTCAATGTCGGACGGCAACTTCCGCACAGCCAAAGCCGCGGTGGCGCGGCGCGCGGCCTCGCCCGCCAGCTCCGGCGCCTGACCCGCCACCGCCCGCATCTCGCCGAGCTTGCCGTTGCAATGGAGCACCACGTCGCAGCCCGCCGCGAGCGAGGCGCGCGTGCGCTCCGCGATCGAACCGGACAGCGCTCCCATGGATACGTCGTCGCTCATCAAAAGCCCGTCGAAACCGATGAACCCGCGAATCACTTGGCCGATCATTGTGGCCGAAGTCGTGGCCGGTAACACGGGGTCGATCGCGGTAAAAACCACATGGCCGGTCATTGCCAACGGCAATCTTTTCAGGGGACGGAATGCGGCGAAATCGGTGGCTTCCAGCGTTGCGCGGGAGGCCTGCACCACCGGCAGCTTTTCGTGGCTGTCGGCGTTGGCGCGGCCGTGGCCGGGGATGTGCTTGAGCACCGGCAGCACGCCGCCGGCGGCCAGGCCCTCGGCGATGGCGCCGGCGATGGCCGCGACCTTGTCCGGCGTCTCGCCATAGGCGCGGTCGCCGATCACCGGGTCGGCGCCGCCGACCGGCACGTCAGCGAGCGGCAGGCAGTCGACGTTGATGCCGAGTTCCGCGAGGTCGGCCGCGATCAGCCGGGCGCCCAGCCGAGCGGCGGCAAGGCCTGCGTTGCGGTCGCGGTCGTAGATGCGGCCATAAGCCATGCCGGGCGGATAGACCGGCCAGTGCGGCGGCTGAAGCCGCTGCACCCGGCCGCCCTCCTGGTCGATCAGGACGAGTGCGTCGCGGCCAATTTCACCTAACGCTTCACAAATAAGATCAGTGACTTGGAATTTATCATGAATGTTTCGCTTGAATAGAATCAGACCCCATGGCCCGGCCTCGCGCAGAAACGCGCGCTCATCCGCCGTCAACGTCAGACCGGAAAGCCCTGTGATGAAAGCGCGTGACGCCATCGTCGCGGATTAGCGTGGGGCCCCGCCAAGGGTCAAGGCGAACGCCCCGCCCCAGCTCAATGCTGCACAACGCAATCGCCGCCGGCCTGCTTCAGGCTGGCGCAGACCTGGACCGCCTCTTCGCGGCTGCCGAACGGACCGACCATGGCGCGGTAGTAGATGCCTTTGGCCCCCAGATCGGCGCGGCGGACGGTATGCGGGTGACTGCTCAGCACGCTGGGGTACTTCGACTGGATGCCGCGATAGGCGGTTTCCGCGTCGGCCTCGCTCTTCTGCGAGGACACCTGGACCAGGTAGCTGCCGCCGCCTGTGGCCGGGGCGGACGCAACCCGCGCCGGCCGCGATGGCGGCGGCGCGCTGTCCTGCATGGCCGGCGGCGGCAGGGCATTGGCGTTGGAATCGGGACTCAAGGATAGTGGCGCGTTGGCGGCCGGCGCCGGGCGATTGGCGCTCGCGCTTTGGACAGCCGCATTGGCTTGGCGCGGCGGGGTGGCCTGCGCGGGCGGCGGCGGGAGAGCGGGTGCGGCGTCGGTCTGGTCCGGGCGGATCGGAACGGTGCGCACGCGGCGGGGCTCGCCGATCGCGCTTGGCGGATTGGCCGCAACCGTGGCGCCGGCATTCGGCGGCCGGGCCGACGGCGAGTTTGCAACCGGGGCGTCCGGGAACACAGTGCGCGGCGGCGCGGCGGCGCGCGAGACGTCGATCGGCTTTTCCTCGCGCCGCACCACCTGCTCGTCCTTGCCGGCGTCGCCGAAGCGATCGTAGCTGAACCAGCTGGCGGACTGTTCGGTGCTGGCCGGCGACGGCGCGACCTTGCTCGGCTCGCCGCTGGCGCGGATTACCGGCGGCGGCGAGGTTGATCCCGGACCGCTGAACAGACTGCGATAGCCGAACGCGCCGGCGGTGCCGACAACAGCAAGGCCAAGCACGACCGCGACGGTCAGCAGGCCCTTGCGCCGGCTGCCACGCAGAGCGTCGTCGTAGAATTCGTCGTCATGTGGCGGCGGCATCGAGCCCGCGTCCGGCTCCTGCGGATAGAGCGGCGGCGGAAAGCCGTGCCGGTCGGGCGCGGCCGGATAACCGGAGGGATCGTAGCCTTGCGGCTCGGGCTGATAGCTTTCCCCGGGCCGGCCGTGGGGATCGGCATAGGGCTGGTTGGCGCGGCTCTGGCCAGGGTAGCTGGGGCTCGGGTAGTTCGGGCTGGCGTAACCCCGGCTGTCGTAGTGCCGCACGTCCAGATGCGGCGCCGGGTCGGACGGCAGCGCGAACGGATCGTGGGGCGGATAGATCGGCCCAGGCGAAGGAGCGCCCGGCCAATCGTCATGGGTCGCCGGATCGGCGGCATGGCGGACAGACTGCTCGGCGTAACGCGGCGGGCTGTCCTGATAGCGCGGTGTCGGGACCTGATAGCGCGGCGACGTGTCCTGGCCGTACGGCGGTTCCGGATCGCTGTAGCGCGGCGGCGTTTCGGCCGGGCGATACTGCGGCGCCGGATTGCTGGCGTATGACGGAGCGGGAATGCTGTCGTGTTGCGGGGCGGCTTCAGGCTGCGGGGCCTGCGGGCGCGTGTCGCGGCCGTATTCGGAAAACGGATCGTTCTGGCCGATCAGCCGCGCCAATTCGGCAATCGGGTCATTCGCGGGCGCTGCCGGCGCAGCTCCACGGCCAAACGGACCGTTGGGTCGATAACGAGCGCTGTTGTCGTCCGCCATTACTATTCGGTCCCGGTATGCCTCTGCGGCCTGAGGCGGCCGACTCACCCTGGCATTGAACCCCGGTCCAATGCGTCCGAGCTACCGCATCTCCCCTGGCGCTTCCACCCCTAAAAGCGCCAATCCCAGCGCCAGAACGGTGACAAAACCCTGTACCAACGCAAGGCGTGCCACAGTCAATTGTGGATCATCTTGGATAATGAAGCGTAAATGAGGCGCATGGGTGCCGCGCGCCCATTGCGTGTGAAATTCGCTCGCCAGTTCATAGAGATAGAACGCCACCCGGTGCGGCTCATGGGCCAGCGCGGCGGATTCGATCAGGCGAGGGTAGAGCGCGAGCTTGCGCATCATCGCCAGTTCCGCCGGATCGTCGAGCCGCGCGAGCTTGGCTTGCGACAAATAAACTGTGCGCGCCGCCGGATCGGACGGCAGATCGGGCAGCATGTCGGCCGCGTTGCGGAACACCGATTGCGCCCGCGCGTGGCCGTACTGAACGTAGAACACCGGGTTGTCGCGCGACTGCTCGATCACCTTGGCAAGATCGAAATCGAGCACCGCGTCGTTCTTGCGGTAGAGCATCATGAAGCGCACGGCGTCGCGGCCTACCTCGTCCACCACCTCGCGCAGCGTGACAAACTCACCGGAGCGCTTCGACATCTTCACCTCGACGCCGGCCCGCATCAGCTTCACGAGTTGCACGATCTTGACGTCGAGCTCGGCGGTCTCCCCGCTCACCGCCTTCACCGCCGCCTTCATGCGCTTGACGTAGCCGCCGTGGTCGGCACCCCAAACGTCGATCATGTCGCGAAAGCCGCGGTCGAACTTCAACTTGTGATAGGTGATGTCGGAGGCGAAGTAGGTGTAGCTGCCGTCGGATTTCTTCAGCGGCCGGTCGACGTCGTCGCCGAAGCTCGTGGCACGAAACAGCGTCTGCTCACGATCCTCGTAGTCCTCGACCGGCGCCCCCTTCGGCGGCGGCAGGCGGCCTTCGTAGACCTGCCCGTTCGCACGCAGCGCCTCGATGGTGGCGCCGACCTGGTCGCGCCCCTCGATCAGCGAGCGTTCGGAGAAGATTACGTCGTGCTCGACGTTGAGAGCCGCGAGATCCTCGCGGATCATCGCCATCATCATGGCGATCGCCTTCGTACGGATGAGCGGCAGCCATTCGCTTTCCGGCCGGGACTTGAACTTGTCGCCGTATTCCTTCGCCAGCGCCTCGCCCACCGGCTTGAGATAGTCGCCCGGATAGAGGCCCTCCGGCATCGCGCCAATATCTTCGCCCAGCGCCTCGCGATAGCGCAGAAATGCCGAGCGCGCGAGCACATCCACCTGCCCGCCAGCGTCGTTGATGTAGTACTCCCGCGTCACCGCAAATCCAGCCGCCGCCAGCAGATTGGCGAGCGCATCGCCGAACACCGCGCCGCGGCAATGGCCGACGTGCATGGGTCCGGTGGGATTCGCCGAGACGTATTCGACATTGACGGGCTTGCCCGCGCCGATGGGGCTTTTGCCGTAATCGGCGCCCTCGCGAATGACATCGGCCAGCGCTGCGCGCCACATCGCGGGATCGAGCGTGAGATTGATGAAGCCCGGCCCCGCGACCTCGGTCCCGGTCACCTCGGGCAGCTTGCGCAGCTCGGCTGCGATCTTTTCGGCGAGATCGCGCGGCTTCAATCCGGCGTCCTTGGCCAGCGCCATCGCCGCATTGGTAGCGAGATCGCCGTGGCTGGCTTCGCGCGGCGGCTCGACCACGATGCGCGCCAGATCGGGCGGGGTTGGGAAAACGCCGGCTTTGGCCAGGGCCGCGACGGCGAAACGGACGTGCTCGGTGAAGACGTGAAAGACGTTCATGCGGCGGGTGATAGCAAATCGCGGCATCGGGGGCGAACAACATGGCAAAGGTTTCGTTGCGCCATTGCGCGGCATTGTCGGCAGCGCCGCGCCAGCCTTCCATCCGCATCGATCCAAGGAGAAAACAGGGTTGATTATCAATGAATTATGGGAAATTGCGCTAACCCGATTTCACATGTCCCGCATAGGGTTATGGGGCCAACTTCTCGATCGGGCGAAGGAACGAGGCAACCCCAATGCGGACGCATCAATTGTCCTGGAATCCGGCGCGCCGCGGGCGCGGATTGCGCCGACGCCGATCTCGTCCTGTATTTCGGTCTGCGCTCGGCGCTCGCCTGCGGCGCGCGCTACCGGGAGCTGCGCGCGATGTTCGCCAAGGCCCATATCGTGGGCTGCAGCACCGGCGGCCAGATCCGCAACGACGACGTCGATGACGACATTGCCGCGGTCGCGCTGCGCTTTGATCGCACCCGGCTGCGGCTCGCCGCCGAGGCGATCCCGACGCCCGAACATTCGCGTTCCTGCGGCGAAGCGATCGGAAGCGCGCTCGCGGCCGACGATCTCGCCGGCGTGGTCGGCGCGAAAATCCCCCTGACCGGCGGGCTTGCCGGCGACAGCGCCATCTTCCAGGAAACCCTGGTCGGCGCCGATTGCGCGCCGCAGAGCCGCCGGGTCGCGGCCATCGGGTTCTATGGCCCGGCCATCCGGATCGGCCACGGCAGCGCCGGCGGCTAGGACGAGTTCGGCCCGCGCCGCCGCATCAGCCGATCCACCGGCAACGTCCTCTACGAGCTGGACGGCGAGCCGGCGCTCGATCTCTACGAACGCTATCTCGGCGAGGAGGACGCGCGCGGGCTGCCCGGCACGGCGCTGCTGTTCCCGCTCTTGATCCGTGACGCGGCGCGGCCCGATCAGGACGTGGTGCGGACCGTGCTCGCGGTCGACCGCCAGGCGCGCTCGATGACGTTTGCAGGCGACGTGCCGGAGGGCTGGGTCGCCCAGCTCATGCGCGGCAATTTCGACCGGCTCGCGGCCGGCGCCGCCGACGCCGCGCGGCAGGCCCGCTCGGGCCTCGGCGCGTGCCGCGACGGCGACGGCCTCGCCGTGCTGGTGAGCTGCATCGGCCGCCGCCTGCTGATGGATCAACGCATCATGGACGAGGTCGAGGCGGCGGGCCTGGAGCTCGGCTCGAAAATCCCGCGCGTCGGCTTCTATTCGTATGGCGAAATTTTACTGCACGGCGCCGCGGGCGTCTGCCAGCTGCACAACCAGACCATGACGGTCACGGCCATCACCGAGGCGGCGTAACGCCCGTGCACAAGCTTTTCGCCAGACAGCTTGCCAAGGCGACCAGCCCCTCGGGCGAGGTCGATCTCGACGAATTGGGCAAGCTCGCCGGCGCGGCCTACGAGCAGTCGGACCGCGACCGCCGCCGCACCGACCGTTCGATCTCGCTGATGATCGAGGAGTTCGACTCGCTCAACCGCGGGCTGGAGCGGCTGCTCGAGGTTCGCACCAAGGCGTTGCGCGAGCGCGAGGCCGAGCTCAAGGCGCAGAACCTGCGGTTCGAGGCCGCCGTCAACAACATGTCGCAGGCGCTCTTGATGTTCGACGGCAAGCGGCGGCTGGTGGTCTGCAACGAGCGCTATATCCGGATGCACGGCCTCTCCCGCGACGTGGTGAAGCCCGGTTGCACGCTGCGCGAGCTTCTCGAACACCGCAAGGCCACCGGAAGTTTAGCCATCGACATCGACCGGTACATGACGGGAATGTTCGAAACGCTTTCGGCCGGCACCACCATGGCGCGGCTGGTCGAGCTGCCGGACGGCCGCACCATCGCGGTTCTCAACCATCCGATGGCCGACGACGGCTGGGTCACCACCCATGACGACAGCACCGAACGCCAGCGGGCGGAGCAGCGGATCGCGCACATGGCGCGCCACGACGCGCTCACCGACCTGCCCAACCGCGGGCTGTTCCGCGAGCGGCTCGCCGAGGCGCTGTCCGGCGTCAACCGCGGCAACAATCTCGCGGTGCTTTATCTGGATCTCGACCGGTTCAAGGGGGCCAACGACACGCTCGGCCATCCGATGGGCGACGAACTTCTCAAGCTGGTGGCCAGCCGCCTGCGCCATTGCGTGCGCACCAGCGACACCGTCGCGCGCGTTGGTGGCGACGAATTCGCCATCATCCAGAACGACATCGAGCAGCCGCTCGACACAGCCGTCCTGGCGCGGCGGATCGGCGAAGCGGTGAGCGCGCCCTACGATCTCGCCGGCCATGCCGTCGTGGTCGACACCAGCATCGGCATCGCGCTATCGCTCGGCGACGGCGTCGAGCCGGACGGGCTGCTCAAGGCCGCCGACATGGCGCTGTACGGCGCCGAGGCCGATGGCCGCGGCACCTACCGCTTCTTCGAGCCGGCGATGGACATGCGCATGAAGTTCTGGCGCGAGCTCGAGGTCGCGCTCCGCCAGGCGCTGGCGAACGGCGAATTCGATCTGCATTACCAGCCGCTGGTGAATGTCGACGACCGGCGGATCACCGGCTGCAAGGCGCTGCTGCGGTGGAACCATCCCGAGCGCGGCATGATCTCGCCGGCCGAGTTCATCCCGGTGGCGGAGGAGATCGGGCTGATCGTGCCGCTCGGCGAATGGGTGCTGCGCAAGGCCTGCATCGACGCGGCATCGTGGCCCGACGACACCAAGATCGCCGTCAACCTATCGCCGATACAGGTGACGCACCAGAATATCGTGCCGGTCGTGATCAGCGCGCTGGCGGCCGCGAGCCTTCCGGCGCGGCGGCTGGAGATCGAGATCACAGAATCGGTGCTGATGCACAACACCGAGAAGAACACAGCGACCTTGCACCGGCTACGCGAGCTCGGCGTGCGCATCTCGATGGACGACTTCGGCACCGGCTATTCGTCGCTGACCTATCTGCGCAAGTTCCCGTTCGACAAGATCAAGATCGACCGCTCGTTCATCTCAGGGCTTCCGGCCGACAACGAATCCATCGCCATCGTGCGGGCGGTCGCGGGGCTCGCCAGAAGCCTCAGCATGACGGCGACCGCCGAGGGCGTGGAGACGACCGAGCAGCTGGAAAACGTCCGCGAGTTGGGCTGCGTCGAGATGCAAGGCTACCTGTTCAGCCCGCCGCGCCCGCTGTCGATGATCATGCCGCTGTTCGAGCCGCAGCGCCGGAAGCTCGCTAAAAGCGCCTAGCGCAGCTCGGGCGTCGCGCCGAAAATCCGCGTGTGCTCCACCATCGCATAGCGGTCGGTCATGCCGGCGATGAAGTCGGCGATCCGCACCGCGCGGCCAGTGGTGTCCGCCGGATCGATCCCGATGAGCCAGTCCGGCGGCAGATCGCCGGGCGCCTTCACGTAGTGCCCGAACAGGCGACGCACCACCTCCTCCGCCTCCCCCATGATCCGCATGATGCGGACGTGGCGATAAAGCTTGGGATAGAGGAAATCCTTGATCGCGCGGTCGGCCCGCGCCATCGCCGCGGAGAAGCCGACGATCGGCCGGCCGGCCTGCCTCACCTCATCCGCCGACTCCGGCTCGAGCTCGATGATGTGGCGCCGGCTCTGGGCGATCACGTCCTCGATCATGCGGGTGATCAGGCGGCGGATGATCTCATGGGCGCGGCGATAGGGCTCGATGCCCGGATGCTGCGCATCGATCTCGCGGAAAATCTCGTCGAGCAGCGGCAGGTCTGCCAGCTCCTCGATCTCGAACATCTCGGCGCGCAGGCCGTCGTCGATGTCGTGGGCGTCATAGGCGATGTCGTCGGCGATGGCGCCGCACTGCGCCTCGGCGCTGGGAAAGCTCCAGAGGTCGAGGTCATGGCCGCGCGAATAGTCGGCGATGGCGCGCGGCAGGCCATGCCCGGCGTGGCGCTTCGCGGGCCGCCCGGCGCGGTCGATCAGCGGGCCGTTGTGCTTGACCAGCCCCTCCAGCGTCTCCCAGGTGAGATTGAGCCCGTCGAAATCGGCGTAGCGCCGCTCCAGCGCCGTCACGACATGCAGGGTCTGCGCGTTGTGGTCGAAGCCGCCGAACGCCGAAAGGCATTGATCGAGCGCGCGCTCGCCGGCATGGCCGAACGGCGGATGGCCGAGATCGTGGCCGAGGGCGGATGCCTCCGCCAGATCCTCGTCGAGGCCGAGCGCGCGGGCGAGCGAGCGGGCGATCTGCGTCACCTCCAGCGTGTGCGTCAGGCGGGTGCGGAAATGGTCGCCCTCGTGGAACACGAACACCTGGGTCTTGTGGGCGAGCCGCCGGAACGCGGTCGAGTGGATGATGCGGTCGCAGTCGCGGCGGAACGCGCTGCGGGTGGCGCTTGAGGGCTCCGCATAGCGCCGGCCTCGGCTGCGCCCAGGATCGGACGCAAACGGCGCGCGGGCAAACGCTGCGATCGCCATGAATTCGGCTCGAATGGGCGCTTTGTTGGCGCTTTATTGACCTGGGACCCTGTCGCACTTAACTATCACGCTGGCGCGGGTGCAGCCAGATGCCCGGTTGGGGATAGGCTGTGTTCCGCAAGGACCAAAACGATGACGCAGGCGATGAGCACCGACCTCACCATGACCGAGCGCGCCGCACGCCGGATCGGCGAGATTCTACGGTCCGAGCCGTCCGGGGCGATGCTGCGCCTGAGCGTGCTGGGCGGCGGCTGCTCCGGTTTCCAGTACAAATTCGACGTCGATCGCGCCAAGGCCGACGACGATGTGGCCATCGACCGCGACGGCGTCGTGCTGCTGGTCGATTCGGTCTCCCTGCAGTACCTGGCCGGCTCCGAGGTCGATTACGTCGACGACCTGATCGGCGCGTCGTTCAAGGTCAATAATCCGAAGGCCAAGGCCTCCTGCGGCTGCGGGACGAGCTTTTCGCTCTAGTTCGTCGGCAGGCCCGCCTTCTTGGCGAAGGCCGCATAGACGCCGATCTCGTTCTTCACCTGCGCGTCGAATTGTTGCGCCGTCATCGGCATCGGCTCGACGCCGAGCTTGGCGAGCCGTTCCTTCACCGACGGCAAGGCCAGCGCCTTGGCCATCTCCTGATTCATCTTCGCCACGATCTCCGGCGGCGTCTTGGCCGGCATGAAAATCCCCATCCAGAACGTGTAGTCGGGATCGGGGTAGCCGGACCCCAGCGTGGTCGGGATGTCCGGCAAGGGCGACGCGCGCGCCGGGCTTGAGATCGCGAGACCCAGCAGCCGGCCTTCCTTGATGTGCGTTATCGCGGTTGAGATCGGGCAGAAGTAGAAATCCACGCAGCCGGCGATCACCTCGGTCAGGCCCTCGGCGCCGCCCTTGAAGGGAATCATCACGGACTCAAACCCGGCGCTCACGCGGAACCGCTCCGCGCTCAGATAAACGGCGGAGCCTACGCCCAGCGCGGCATAGTTGGACATTTTGGGATCGACCTTGGCCGCCGCGACGTAATCCTTCACCGTCTTGAAGCCCTTCGACGGGGCCATGATCATCACATTCGGCACGCT
>SHVN01000099.1 GCA_009694215.1 Xanthobacteraceae bacterium | reverse complement strand
CCTTGACTGCTGTTCCCATGCCATTGGCGGCGTGGATGCCGTTCTGCCCGTTGTGTCCGTTATGCCCGCCGTGGCCATTGCTATGGCCATTCTGACCGCTGTGTCCGTTCAGGCTGCTATGGCCGTGCGTTCCGTTGACGGCCTTGATGCCATTCACGGCCTTTACGCCGTTGATCGCCTTCTTATTCTTCATTCTTCGACCCCACCCTACTCGAACGAGCCTCCCTGCTCGCGGGGCGAGCTTATAGGGCTCCGCCGGGTGCCGGACAAGCACGGAATAATGGCAGCGGGAATCGCTGAAAAACGGCGGGATTCGAGGGCCGAAGGCGCTACTGCGGCGGGCCCATCTTGGCGATTTCGACCTCGACGCAAAGCTCGATCTCTGCCAGCACCGAGTCCAGCCGGGGATCGCCCGAGGCGTCGCGGAGGTCCGCGGTCACAGACTTCAGCCGCATCAGGGTGGAGGGGCCGAGCGTGCCGGCCAGAACTTCGACCTTCAGTTCGTCCAGGGCATTGAGGGCGGTCCGCCCCCGCTTGACCGCGCGACGCTTTCGCTCCGCCGGGTCGAGCGGGCTGGTGAAGGGCCGCTCGGTGCCTTCGTGGCGCAGCACCCGGTAAGGCCTCGGGCTTGAGCAGCCGCCGCTATTCGCCGTCGCTCCTGACAATCCTCGAACGTGCCGGCGCACGCGCTGTCGTCGCGCATCCACCAGAGCGCCGCCAGCGCCGCGACGCTGCAGCCGCCCACGAGCCAGGCGCGGCGGGTGAGCGCTCGATAGCGGTCGATTTCGATCCTGTGGCGTAAGGCTCGCGCATGGCGCTCAACTGCTCTTGTCCGGCTTTCCCCACAACTCCTCCAGGTGCTGATCGCGCCCGCAGTTGAAGCGGTAGAATTTGTAGCGGACCGGATTCTTCTCGTAGTAGTCCTGGTGGTAGTCCTCGGCCTTGAAGAACGTGCCGGCCTTGACGATCTCGGTGTGCACCACGCGCGGCGCGAACTTTTCCTGCACCGCTTTTTTGGAAGCCTCCGCGAGCGTGCGCTGCTCCTCGCTGTGATAGAAGATCGCCGGCCGGTACATGTCTCCGCTATCGCAGAACTGGCGGTCCTTCGCGAGTGGATCATGATTGCGCCAGAACACGTCGAGCAGCTTGCCATAGCTGACCTTCGAGGGGTCGTATGCGATCTCGACCGCCTCGGTGTGGCCGGTGCCACCGGCGGAGACCTGCGTGTAGGCCGGCTTGTCGAGCTTGCCGCCGGTGTAGCCCGAGATCGTGCTGAGCACGCCCGGAACCTTGTCGAAGTCCGCCTCGACGCACCAGAAGCATCCGCCGGCGAAGGTCGCGAGCGCGCGCTGGCTCCCCGCCGGGGTATCGGGCTGGGCGAAGGCCGCGCCCGCGGCAGCCACGAGAATGGCGAGAACGGGAAGTGCTCGAAACATAGGCTTGGCGCCCCTTCAAATGTCGACGTGTTCAATACCCCATGCCGCGGCGGAACGGTGGTCACATGAAGTCACGATCCCGCGACCGGCGGCGGCCGGCACGCGGCTTGCCCCCTGCACCGGCGCTATCCTAGTGTCCGAGGCTGTTTTGTAAGGAGAATCCATGCGGTTTGAAGGCACCAGCGCCTATGTCGCCACCGACGACCTGAAGGTCGCCGTCAATGCCGCGATCACGCTTGAGCGACCGCTGCTGGTCAAGGGCGAGCCCGGCACCGGCAAGACCGTGCTGGCGCTGGAAATAGCCAAGAGCCTGAACGCGCCGCTGATCGAATGGCACGTCAAGTCGACCACCAAGGCGATGCAGGGCCTCTACGAATATGACGCGGTATCGCGGCTGCGCGACAGCCAGCTCGGCGACGAGCGCGTGCGCGACATCCGCAACTACATCAAGCGCGGCAAGCTGTGGGACGCCTTCGTCGCCGAGGAGAGGCCGGTGCTCCTGATCGACGAGATCGACAAGGCCGACATCGAATTCCCGAACGACCTGCTGCTCGAGCTCGATCGCATGGAGTTCTTCGTCTATGAGACCGGCGAGACGGTGAAGGCGCGCCGCCGGCCGCTGATGATCATCACATCCAACAACGAGAAGGAGCTGCCAGACGCATTCCTGCGCCGCTGCTTCTTCCACTACATCCGCTTTCCCGATGCCGACACCATGCGCGCGATCATCGACGTGCATTTCCCCGGCATCAAGCAGCGGCTGGTCGCGGAGGCATTGAAACTTTTTTACGAAGTCAGGGACGTGCCCGGCTTGAAGAAGAAGCCCTCGACCTCCGAACTGCTCGACTGGCTCAAGCTCCTGATGGTCGAGGACATCGGCCCGGAAATCCTGCGCGAGCGCGACCCGAAGAAGCTCATCCCGCCGCTGCACGGCGCGCTCTTGAAGAACGAGCAGGACGTGCATTTGTTCGAGCGGCTGGCTTTTATGGCACGACGCGAGGGCCGCTGAGCTTCAGGTGCTCTCGGTGCCGGACGGCGTGCCGCCGGCCGGGGCTTCGGTCGGAGCGGCGTCGCGGCGTTTCTTTCCGCGCTTTCGTCTGGGCTTGACCGGCCCCCCCGGCGAATCCGTCGCGTCAGGGATCGCGGGCGCCGCGCCGCCAGGCCACCCCTCGAGCACATCGGGCGCGACCTCTTGTGCGGCCGCGGCGGGTAAAGGCTCTGGAGCAGGTTCCGAAAGCGGCGGCGCCTCGGAAACGACCGGAACCGGTGCCACGGCGGCGGCCTTTGCGGCCTCGGCGCGCCGGCGCCTGGCATCGCGGCGGCGCGCGAGCGCGCCTTCCAGCTCTTCGCCGGCGCGCTGCGCCCAGCCGGAGACCTGCTGCGCGGCGCGGCCGGCTGTGCCCCCGGCCCAGACCAGGGCGAACGGCGAAAACAACTTCCAGCCGGTGTCGCCTTCGACGATGGCGCGCGCGACGATCTCGCCGGCCATGGCCGTGGTGTTGAGCCCATGCCCGCCGAAACCGCTCACAAGCCAGAGCCCCGGCGAGATCTCGCCGATCTGCGGCATGCCGTGCACGGTGCTGCCGCTCGCGCCGGTCCAGGCGTATTCCGCCTTGGCGCCGCGAAGCTGCGGATAGACGCGGCCGGCCTGGCGCATCAGCGCATCGGCGTGGCGCTGCGGCTTGCCGAGCCAGACCGTGCCGCGGCCCGACCACATCAGCCGCCCGCCATCCACCACGCGGTGATGCGGGCCGGCCGGGCCGGTGTCGCTCACCGCGCCGGGAAAGCGGATGGCGTCGTGCAGTTCGCCGCCGAGCGGCGCGGTGACGACGACGGTGCTGAAGACCGGCGTGAGCGTGCTTGAGAACTGCGGCACGAGCGCCGGCAGATGCACGTTGCCGGCGAGCACCACATGGCCGGCGCGGACGCGCGAATACCTGGTGACGACGCGCTTTCGCACGCCGGCCGGATCGATCTCGGCCACCGGCGTGTCCTCGAAGATGCGCGCGCCGGCCACTTCGGCGGCAGCCGCGAGCCCCAGCGCGTAGTTGAGCGGATGCAGGCTAAAGCCGCGGGGATGGTGCAGCGCGTGGAAATAGTGCGGAGAGCGCAACGCCTCGCGCACCCGGCCGGCCGGCCACGGCTCGACCGCCGCGCCGAACTTGCCGGCCAGCAACGCGGCAAGCGAGGCCATCGCGGCGGGGTTGTCGGTCCTGGAGACATGCAGCCAGCCGCCTTCGGACAGCGCGACGCCCTCCATCTCCCGCGCGGCGCTGCGGACATATTCGGCGCCCGCCTCGGACCGCGCCCACAAGGCCTTGGCGTGGTCGAGGCCGGCGCGCTCCACGAGGGCGCTCGCGCTCACCGCAAACCCCGGCAGAACGACGCCGGTGTTGCGGCCCGAAGCGCTCCAGGCGACGCCCTGCGCCTCCAGCACGACGACCGACCAGCCGAGCCGCGCGACCTCGAGCGCCACGGTGAGACCTGCAAGCCCCGCGCCGATGACGCAGACGTCCACGTCGAGTTCGACGGTCAGCCGGCCGCGAGGCGGGGCCGCCACCCGTGTCGCCGAATACCAGCTTGCCCCATAGGCATTGGGATCGTCGGTGTCCATTGCGCCTCAATCATACGGCGGCCCAGGCCGCCGCCGCGGAGCAGTCATGTTAGAGTGCTAGCGACAATCCAGGGCAAGGAAAAGTTCGGAGAACCCATGCGTCGATTGCTGTTGCTGCGCCATGCCAAGGCCGAACGCCTGCAACCGGGCGGGCGCGATCATGACCGCGTGCTGACGGCGCGCGGGCGCGCCGACGCCAAGCGGCTCGGCGCCTACCTGGCGCGGCACGCCTTCGTTCCCGACCGGGCGGTGGTTTCGACCTCGGCGCGAACGCACGAGACCTGGGCGCTGCTCGCGGCGGCCTTCGGCAAGACGCCGCCGGCCAGCTTCGAGGATCGCATCTACGATGCATCGCCCCAGACCATCCTCCAGGGGATCAAGGAGACCGAACCCGAGACCGGCACCTTGCTGGTGATCGGCCACAATCCCGGCCTGCAGGAGCTTGCAAACATGCTGATCGCCTCGGGCGACATCGACGCGCGGGAGCGGCTCGGGGAGGAGTTTCCGACCTCGGCGCTGGCCGCGATCAGCTTCGCGCCCGCTGACTGGCGCGGCCTGCATCCGCAGAGAGGCCGGCTGGAGCATTTCGTCACGCCGCAATGGCTCGAAACCGCGACGGACTAGGAGCGCGGCAGCACGCCGTCCGGGATGGCGTCGGGGCGGTATCGGCGCGGCCGGTTACGATAGAAATAACTGCCGACCTGATAGGCGAATATCAGGAAGAACAGGCCGACGAGCGCGGATGCGCCCCATTGCTCGAGGATGCCCGCGCGCACGACCAGCGCGGCGGTGGCGAGCATGACCGCGCCGAAAACAACCACGCCGATCCAGTAGGTCACGACCGGCAGGCCGGTTGAGAAACAAGCCACGCCGCCGGCCGCGGCGAGCCGCCGGTGCAACTCGGTCACGAAGGCCGAATAGTCTCGGTCCAGGCGCTGCTGCTCCATCATGCTCCGCCACGAGACCGAGACGATCTGGAGCTTCGGGGTGCCGGCCGACCATATCTCCGTGACGAAGCGATGCGACTGCATCGTCACCGGCCGGTACGAGAGGCGGACCGCACTCACACTGTCGTAGCGGGTGCTGCCGCTGTAGCGGCCGATCTGCCAATCTATCGCGTCGGGCCGGAGCGCGAACTGGCAGATCGCACCCATGAGCGATGGCTTGAACGCATAGGTCGGATCGACGGCGGCGTCCTCGGTCTCGGGGTTCATCCTGTCACCATGCCGCAACCGCCTCGATTAGTCTTTGTGGCTCTGGATCTTGTCGATCCGCCTGAGCTCCGGGAACAGCTTCATCCAGAGCAACGCCACCGCGATCGCGCCGATTCCGCCCACTAGCACCGACGTGAACGCGCCGAACAGGGCCGCCACGGCGCCGGCGCGGAACTCACCGAGCGTGCCCGAGGTGCCGGTGAACATGAAGTTCACCGCCAGCACGCGCCCGAGCATCTCGTGCGGCGTGCGCGTCTGCACCAGCGAATGGCGGATCACGACGCTGACCGCATCGCCCGCGCCATAAACCGCGAGCGCCAGGATCGAGATCACGATCGAGGTCGAGAACGCGAACGCCACGGTCGCCGCCCCGAACGCGGCGACGGCGGCGAACAGCACATGGCCGACGCGGCTCTGGAGCTGGTGGTGTGCGAGCCAGATCGAGATCGCCAGCGCGCCGATCGCGGGCGCCGAGCGAAGGAGCCCCAGGCCCCAGGGCCCGGTCTCCAGGATGTCCTTGGCGTAGATCGGCAGCAGCGCCGTGACGCCGCCGAGCAGCATGGCGAACAGATCGAGCGAGATGGCGCCGAGCACCACCTTGTTGTGACGGATGTAGCGGAAGCCCGCGAACACCGCCTCGACCGTGACCGGCTTCTTGTCCGGCGGCGTACTCTGCATCTGGATGCGGCTGACCATGATGCTCGCCAGCACGAATATCGCCGTGCAGGTGAGATAGACCGTGCTCGCGCCAAACACATAGAGCAGGCCGCCGATCGCAGGGCCGCAGATGATGGCGGTCTGGCTCGCGCTGCCCGAGGCCGCGATCGCGCGCTGCAACAGCTCCGGCGGGACGATGCCCGGCACCAGCGTGTGCATGGTCGGCGTCTCGAACGCCCGCGCCGTGCCGCTGACGAACAGGATCACCAGCATCACGTCGCGTGTGAGGAACCCGCCGAGCGTGCCGATGGCGAAGGCCGCCGACGCCAGCGCCTTGACCACCTGGCAGGTGCCGACCACGACGCGGCGGTCGTAGCGGTCGGCGATGTGGCCGATGAGCAGTCCCAGCACCACCACCGGGAAGAACTGCACGAGGCCGACGAGGCCGAGATCGAGGGCGCTGCCGGTCAGCTCGTAGATCTGCCAGCCAACCGCCACCGCCTGCATCTGGTAGGCGCCGTTGGTCGCGGTTCGCGCGCACCAGTAGGCGACGAACGAGCGATGTCCGCGCAGGGCGGGCGGCGGGGCGGCGAGGATTTCGGTCGGGGCGGACATGGAGCCGCGACTTCATAGCGCGCCCGCCGCTGGCGACCAACAGCCTATCCCCAATCATCCGGATCGCCGACGCGCGGCGTCCGGGATGACCGAAGGGGCTTACTGCTCCAGCTTCACATTCGCCGACTTGATCACATCGGTCCAGGTCTTGGTCTCAGCCTTGAAGAAAGCCGCCGTCGACTCCAGCGAGCCACCCACGACCTCGGCCGAGAGATTTTCGAGCTTCTTGCGCACGTCGGGATCGCGCAACGCCGCGTCGATGTCGGCGTTGAGCTTGACGACGATCGCCTGCGGCGTCTTGGGCGGGGCGACGATGGCAAACCAGGTGACGACCACGAACCCCGGCACGGTTTCCTTGATCATCGGCACATTTGGCAGCGAAACAACGGGCTTGTCGGCCGCGACGCCGAGCGCCCGGATTGTGCCGGCCCGAATGAGCGCGCCCGCGGCGCCGATATTGTCGAAGGCTACGTCCATGGTTCCGGCCACCAGATCCTGCACGGCCGGCGCGGAGCCGCGATAGTGGACGTGCTGGAACTTCAAGCCCGCCATATGCGCGAACAGTTCCGATGTCAGATGCGCGGTGGTGCCGATGCCCTGGGTGCCAGAATTGAGCGCACCCGGATTGGCCTTGGCGTAAGCGACGAACTCCGCCACCGTCTTGACGTCCTTCAGCCGCGGTGAATTGGTCAGCAGCGCGTTCGGCACCTTGCCCATCACCGCGAGCGGGATGAACTGCGTCGGGTCGAACGGCAGATTCGGATTGAGGACGTGGTTGTAGACCAGCGGCGGCGGCGGCGCCGAGAACAAGGTGTAGCCGTCCGGGTCGGACTTGTAGGCGGCTTCCGCGCCGACATTGCCGCCGGCGCCGGCGCGGTTCTCAACCACAACCGGCTGGCCCCATTTGCGCGTCAGAAAGTCGGCGACGATGCGCGGCATGGCGTCGGCGGTGCCGCCGGCCGGGAATGGCACGATGATCTTGACGGTGCGGCTCGGATAATCCTGCGCGGCAACGCCGCCCGACAGTGTCAGTGTTGCGGCAAACGCAGCACCGATGCCGACCAACCAGCGTGACATGACCCATCTCCCATTTCGAGCGCCCCGGGCGCTCACATTAGACGCTTGCATCAGACGTTTCCAGTTTGCGCGGGACATGAACCCATGCGCAGGACGCGACACAAGCCCGCAGTGGGTAGGCTTTGAAAAACGATCAGCCGAAGAACCGGCCGAGGTAGGAGCGGAACCCGAGCGCGCCGCCCGGACCGGTATAGCCGAGATAGCCATCGGGGCGGACGAGGATCAGCCCGTCGCCGTAGATGCGATGCACCTGGCCATCGCTGTCGACCAGCGCGCCCTCGCCCGCTCCGCCCGGACGAACCACGCGATGGACGCGGATCGCGTCCCCGTATTGCGAGCCGAGCGCGGGCAAGGCCGCACCGTCGAGCGCCAGCAAAGTGAAGTGCGGGCCGCGAAACAGATCGAACAGCCGCACCGATGCACCCGCCGCATCGGTTACCCGCGCATCCGGCGCGCGATCTCCGGCGCGGGTGACGCTCTCGCCCACCGCCAGGCGCTCGTCGAGCGACAGCGGGCCGCCGCGATAATTGAGGCCAAGCTGCATGTGCTCGCCCTTGCGCGGCTCCTCCTTGTCCTTGGCCTTGCCGAGCCAGTCCTTGTGCATCTGCACGACGAATTCGAGGAGTTGCGCCGCGACCGGCAGCCGCTCCTCCTCGTAGGAGTCGAGCAGCTCCTGCGGCGCACCGTGGCGCAGCACATGGCCGAGCTTCCAGCCGAGGTTGTAGGCATCTTGGACTGCGGTGTTCATGCCCTGCCCGCCGGCCGGCGGATGCACATGCGCCGCGTCTCCAATCAAGAACACCCGGCCGGCGCGGAAGCGGTTGGCCAGGCCCGCGCGCGAGCCGAAGTGGGAGGCGTAGAGCACCTCGGTCAGCTTCAACTCGGGGCGGCCGGTGCGCTCGCGCACAAGCTTGCGCAGGCCCTCGAAGGAAAGGTCCGGCTCCGCGTCCTGGAACTTGGCGTAGAGCTGGAACGCCTCGGTCTGCACCAGCGGGCCGAGCCAGAGCGCGCCGCCTTTGGCGTTGTCCCACATGTGCCAGTGAGTGCGCTCCAGCCCCTCCACCACCACGTCGGCGGTGATCATCGGATGCGGGTCGATGGTCTCGCTGGCGAATTCCACGCCGGCACTGGCGCGAACCACACCGCGTGCGCCGTCGCAGCCCGCGAGATATTGCACGCTCAGGCTTTCCTGACGCCCGTCGGGATGCTGCAGCGATGCGGTGACTCCATCGGCATCCTGGACGAAGCCAGTCAATTTGACACCAAAATCGACCCGCCCGCCGAGGCCGGCCAGCCGCACGCGCAGGATGTCCAGCGCACGTGGCTGCAGCAGCATCCACATGCTGGGATAGGGAACGTCGGGCGTCGGATCGCGTTTCTCGATGCGGTGGAATTTCGCGGGGCCGAGCGGCTTCGGCCCGTCCCACGCCATCGCCGGATAATACTGACCGCCGCCCGCGTGCACCTCGCCGATGATGCCGAGATCGTCATAGACCTCCAGCGTGCGCGGCTGGATGCCTTTGCCGCGCGAGCCGGAGCGGTGGCCCGGCGGCGCCGGATTGGCCTCGACAATGCGGAAGGCGACGCCTCTGCGCGCGAGATCGCAGGCCAGAACGAGGCCCGCCGGGCCAGCGCCGGCGATCAGAACGTCCGTCACTGTCTCGTCCCCATGCTTGCCGCGCCGTGGCGGGACCACAAAAAATCAACTATACTTTCTGCATGAATCAACACACCAAGGAAATCCTCAGCCGGGTTGAAACCTGGCCGGACGAGGACCAGGCCGAGCTCGCGGAACTCGCGCGCGAAATCGAGGCGCGACGAAACAGCGTATACGTCCTGAACAAGGGAGAAGAAGAAGCCATTCGCGAAGCGCTCGCCGAATTGGACAGCGGACAGTCGGTGAGCGAAGAGGAAATGGCCGGCGTTTGGAAGCGCTTCGGCGTTCCATGAAAGTTCGTTACAGTCCGCGCTCCACCAGAGACCTTGCCACCATCCACCGATACCTCTTCCAGCGCACTCCATCCGGATGCGCCAATGTCATGACAGCGCTCCACGCAGCCGTCGAGCACATCCGGCAAGCCCCACACGCCGCGGAGATGACAAGCATGCCTGGCGTCCGCGTCAAGACCGTTCAACGTTACAGATTTCGAGTCTTTTATCGCGTGCTCGCAACCGGCGATGCGATCGAGATCGTTCACATCCGCCACACGTCACGGAAGACTAGGTCCGACGAAAGCGATTAGCTTCGGCGGCTTTGGGAGTATTTGACAGACCGGTTTAGCTGGACACTCTATCGTTCGCGTTAGCCCTAGGATTCAAAAATGCAACCGCACGAACGCCTCGCCTTCTCCTCCATCGAAAGCCGCCCGCCGCTCAAACTGCCGGACGGGCTTCGCCTCATCCTCTGGCCGCTGATGTCGCTCGAGCAATGGGACATCTCGCGGCCGATGGCGCGGATGGTGATCACGCCGCCGCAGGGACAGCCGATGCTGCCCGACCATCCGAACTGGAGCTGGCACGAATACGGCATGCGGGTCGGCTTCGGGCGGTTGAAGCGCGTGTTCGAGCGGCTAAAGATGACGCCGACCGTGACCGTCAACGGCCGCGCCTGCGAGGCCTATCCGCAGGTGATCCAGGCCGTGGCCGACGCCGGCTGGGAATTGAACGCCCACGGCTACGACCAGATTCCGATGCACAAGGTCGAGGATCAGCTCGGCGACATCAAGAAAGCCATCGACATCGTCGGCAAGTTCTGGGGCCGGCCGCCGCGCGGCTGGTTCGGCCCGGGGCTGACGCAGACCTTCGACACGCTCGACTATCTGTCGCAGGCCGGGATCGAATACATCGGCGACTGGGTGCTCGACGACGAGCCGGTGACCTTGAAGACCACGCACAAGCCCGTGGTTGCCCTGCCCTACAATTTCGAGCTGCACGACATCGTGATGATGGTGCTGCAGAACCACCCGTCGGAGGAGTTCTACCGGCGCTCGATGGATTCATTCGACTGCCTCTACGAAGAGTCGAAGGGCCGGGCGAAGATCATGTCGATCGCGGTGCATCCCTTCCTCGCCGGCCAGACCCACCGCATCCGGCATGTCGAGCGGACGTTCGAGGCCATCCTCTCCAAGCCCGGCGTCGCCTGCTGGAGCGGCGAAAAAATCCTCGACTGGTATCTCGGCACGCAGAAGGCAAAAGCATGAGCGGCTTCTTCGTCCCGCACGATCTCAAACGCCCGCTCAAGAGCGCCGCGACCGGCCCGCTCGCGGGGCTGAGCGCCGTGGTGAAGGACATGTACGCCATCGCCGGCGAGCGCGCGGGCGGCGGCAACCCAGACTGGCTCGCCAACGCGACGCCCGCGACCGCGCATTGCACCGTGGTCGAGAAACTCCTGGCCGCAGGCGCGACCATCGCCGGCAAGACCATCTGCGACGAGTTCTTCTACAGCGTCGCGGGCCAGAACGCGCATTACGGCACGCCACCGAATATCCGCGCGCCTGGGCGCATTCCCGGCGGCTCGTCGAGCGGATCGGCGGCGGCCGCCGCGGCGGGCGCCTGCGACTTCGCGATGGGCTCCGACACCGGCGGCTCGGTGCGCATCCCGGCTTCGCTCTGCGGCATCTACGGCATCCGCACCACGCATGGCCGCGTCGATACCAAGGGCGTGATGGACATGTCGCCGTCGTTCGACACCGTGGGCTGGCTCGCGGCGACGGCGGGCGTATTCCGCAAGGTGGGCCACGTGCTGCTTGGCGGCGCCGCGGCCCCCGCTTCGATCCGGAACCTGCTGATCGCCGACGACGCGTTCGAGCAGGCCGACGAGCCGGTCGCGGAGCTCTTGAGCGACGCCCTCTCCGCAATGGCGGACGCGCTGCCCAAGCCGCAGCACATCCGCATCGCATCCGGCAGCATGGATCGGACCTTGGATTATTGGCGCGACGCGGTGCGGATCATCCAGGCCTCCGAGATCTGGCAGGTCTACGGCCGCTTCGTCGAAGAAAAGCATCCACGCTTCGGGCCGGGCGTGGCCGAGCGCATGCAGGCCGCGTCGAAGATCGGTAAGGCCGAGGCCGACGCGGCGCGCAAGGTCCACGCCGCCGCGCGCGAGCACATCCGCGCGCAGATCCCGCCCGGCACCGTCGTGGCGCTGCCGAGCGCGCCCTGCATCGCGCCGCGGATCGACACGCCGGCGGCGGAGATGGACGCCTATCGCACCCGCGTCATGCGTCTGACCTGCATCGCGGGCCTGGGCGGGCTACCGCAGGTGTCGATCCCGGCCGGCACCGTCGCAGGCTGCCCGGTTGGACTGTCGCTGATCGGCTGGGCCGGCGGCGACGAGGCGCTGCTCGATCTCGCCGTCACCCTGTCAAAGCATTGCGGAATGACGCGGGACTAACCACCGCGTCCGGACGTGGGCCTAGTCGCAGAGATCGGCCGCAAGTACCGCCGGCGCCAAAAGCCAGATCGCGGTCTTCGCGCGGGAACCGTCACCACCGCCGGCTGAATCGGGCTCGGCCTCCGGCGACCGGTCGGCAATCAGCAGCGCTATGCGCCAGGCCACCCAATACATCGCATAGTAGAGCGGGGTGAAGACCGACAGCGCCAGCGTCTTGGAATAGGGGTCGAGTAGCAGCCCAATGCCGACCGCAATGGCTTGCCCGACGACCATGCAGATGAGATAGATGATGATAATGCGCGCTGTGCCGTTGATGTATTTCATCACGTCGTCCCTGTTCATTGACCGGACGATTGTCGGTGGACACGCGCCGGCATCAATACGGGCGAGACGATCCGCCGCAGCGCACTTTTGTCGTATGCCAAAAAATGTGCAAGTTTCCGATCACCGTGCCGAGGCGCGCTTGATCCGCACGATCGCCTGGTCGAGCGAGGAGAGGAATCGCGAGCGGTCGCGTGGCGCGAACGGCTTGCCGTCCATGCTGATGGCGATGCCGTTGTTGGCGAGCACCCCGGTGAAGGCCGCCCCGGTGAACTGCGAGCCCTGATCGGTGTTGAAGATGTCCGGCTTGCCGTGGCGAGCCAAAGCATCCTCCAATGTTGCAACGCAGAACGCCGCCTCCATGGTGATCGACAGCCGCCACGACAGCACGCGGCGGCTGTGGTCGATCTCTTCTCGCGCCGGGTCGTCGGCTGGTCGATGAGTGCGACGATGACGGCGCAGTTCGTCGCCGACACGCTGATGATGGCAATCTGGCACAGGGGCAAACCCGACGCCTTGTTGCATCACTCGGATCAGGGCAGCCAATATACGAGCGAGGACTTCCAACGGCTGATGGCCGAAAGCGGCGTAATCTGCTCGATGAGCCGATCAGGCAACGTCTGGGACAACGCAGCGATGGAAAGCTTCTTCTCGTCGCTGAAGACCGAGAGGATAGAGCGCAAGCTGTACCCGACGCGCAACCAGGCCAAGGCCGACGTGTTCGACTATATCGAGCGCTTCTACAATCCCAAGCGTCGTCACTCGACGCTCGGCTATCTCAGCCCAGTGGAGTTCGAAAAGCAGGTGCTGTTAGCTTAGGATGGTGTCCACTAAACCGGCAGCAGCTCAACCTTAGCTTTGCGAATTGTCTTCATGCTTTCCCTGCCCAAAGAACAATAAGCGTCTTCACCTCACCAACTCCCGCATCGCCCGGTCCAGTCCGTCCAGCGTCAGCGGATACATCCGCCCGCCCATGAGTTGCTTCATCATGCGGATCGAATGGGTGTGCTCCCACTGGCTCTCCGGCACCGGATTGAGCCACACGCAGGCCGGATAGGTGCGGGTGATGCGCTCCATCCACGCTGCCCCCGCCTCCTCGTTGTAATGCTCGACCGAGCCGCCCGGCGAGGAAATCTCGTAAGGGCTCATCGAGGCGTCGCCGACGAACACCGCCTTGTAGTCGTGCGGATACTTGTGCAGCACGTCCCAGGTCGGCGTCGTCTCCTGGTAGCGCCGCCGGTTCTCCTTCCACACCCGCTCGTACGGGCAGTTGTGGAAGTAGAAATGCTCCATGTGCTTGAACTCGGTGCGCGCGGCCGAGAACAGCTCCTCGGTCGCCTTGATGTGCCAGTCCATCGAGCCGCCGATGTCGAAGAACAGCAGCACCTTCACCGAATTGTGCCGCTCCGGCCGCATCTGGATGTCGAGATAGCCCTTGTGCGCGGTGCCCTTGATGGTGCCGTCGAGATCGAGCTCGTCGGGCGCGCCGGTGCGGGCGAACTTGCGCAAGCGCCGGAGCGCGATCTTGATGTTGCGGGTGCCGAGTTCGACGTCGTCGTCGAGGTCCTTGAACTCGCGCTTGTCCCAAACCTTTACCGCGCGGCGATGCTTGCTCTCGCCGCCGATCCGGATGCCCTCCGGATTGTAGCCGGAGTTGCCGAACGGCGACGTGCCGCCGGTGCCGATCCATTTGTTGCCGCCCTGGTGGCGGCCCTTCTGCTCGGCGATGCGCTGCTTGAGAGTCTCGAGAAGCTTGTCGAGCCCGCCCATCGCCTCGATCTGCTTCTTCTCCTCTTCGGTCAGATATTTGTCCGTGAGCTTTTTCAGCCACTCGGCAGGGATTTCGGCGGCAAGCGCGTCCTCCATCAGCGCGAGGCCCTTGAACACATGGCCGAACACGCGGTCGAATTTGTCGAGATTGCGCTCGTCCTTGATGAGCGTGGCGCGGGAGAGATAGTAGAAATCCTCGACCCGGCGGCCGGCGATGTCGGCCTGCATCGCCTCCATCAAGGTCAGGTATTCGCGCAGCGTCACCGGGACGCCCGCAGATTTCAGCTCATGGAAGAAGGAGACGAACATCGCGCCAATCCG
>SHVN01000098.1 GCA_009694215.1 Xanthobacteraceae bacterium | reverse complement strand
CAGGCCCTCGACCTGAGCCTGTTCCGCAGACCCGCGGCAATATCGCGGTTGCGGATAGGAATATTAGGCCAAATTCCAAGGTTTTGGGTAATGCGGGATAATCGCTCGCGCCCCGCATCACTTTCGCACAATTATAGGCTACGAATCGGATTCACTTTTGATCTTCGTCATTGCGGCCAACTTGGAGTTGATCGTTGTCGAAAATGAAGCGTCTGACCTTGTCCCGTTCCCGGTGTCTCGCGGCAGCCCTTGCGGCCGTGCTCTGTCTGTGGGGCCAACCGCTGGCCCTGGCGCAGGACATGCCGCCGCCGGCCGCGGGCGCATCCCGTGGCGAGAACTTCAGCGCCAAGTCGCCGGCAGCGCTGTTTGCCTCCGACTGCACTGGGGCCGGCTGCCACAAGGGGCCGCAGGGCCTTGACAGGAGCGTGGGTATAGGTGGCCTCGCGGGCTTCCTGCGCGAGCACTACACCAACAGCCGCGAAAGCGCGGCGGCGCTGGCCAACTATCTGTCGAAGATTCCGAGCGGGCCCGAGCCCCGGGATGCGCGCGCCCCCCGGGGCGGTAGGCCGACGGCGGCCGCGCCGAGCGAGGCGCGTGCTCCGCGTCCGACACCGCCCGGCAGCACATCGCGCGCTTCGGTGCGGCTGGACGAGGATCCTGCGGCCGTGCCGCCCGCAGCCGTGCCACCCGCGCTCAAGCCCAATCCCAGTCCCACCGCGCGGCCGCAGCGCAGCCGTCAGCCGACCGCCGCAACCGCCGTGGCGCCTGCTCTGCCGCCGCTGCCCGAGGCGGCGCCAGCGCCGCCGCCGCTGCCCGAGGCGGCGCCGCCGCCGTCCGCTGCGCCTCCTCCGCCGAAGGAATTCGACATCTTCGACTGAGCGGAGGCGGTTCGCTTCAGGCCTTCGCCGGGGTCTCCTCGGCGGCCTTTTCGCCGTCACCCTCCTGCTTGGCCTCGCCGGCTCCCGGCTCGAAGAAGACCTCCGCCGCGGCCACAGCCGCCGCCGCTTCGTCCTCCTCCGCGCCGCCCTCGCGGCGCACCGTCACATTCTCGCCGTGCGCCAGCCGCTCGGCCTCGTCGGCGCTCCGCGCGACGTTGATCGTGACAGTCACCTCGACCTCGGGATGCAGATGCACCGGCACCTTGTGCTGGCCGATGGTCTTGATCGGCATGTTGAGCGCGATCTGATTGCGTTCGACCTCGAAGCCGTTGTCGGTGAGCAGCGTCGCCAGATCGCGCGGCGACACCGAGCCGTAGAGCTGGCCGGTCTCGGAGGCCTGGCGGATGACCGGGAAGCTCTTGCCGTTGAGCTTTCCGCCGATCTTGTCGGCCTCGGCCTTGGTCTCGAGGTTCTTGGCTTGAAGGTCGACCTTCATGCCCTCGAATTTGGCCTTGTTGGATTCGGTCGCGCGCAGCGCCTTGCCCTGGGGCAGAAGGAAATTCCGCGCAAAGCCGTCCTTGACGCGCACCACTTCGCCCATCTGGCCAAGCTTGGCGACGCGTTCGAGCAAAATCACTTCCATGGTCGTTCTCCGATTTAGGTTTGAGGATTGGTTGGGCCGCGTCTGCGGGCGGCGCGGCCGCGAAAATCGAAAGCGGTTTCGGCAAGACCGATGAGCGTCATCAGCAGCACCGGCCAGCCGAAGACGACGACGGCGGCGTAGATTCCGCCGAGTGTGAACGTCCGGCCTTTGGTGCCGCGCGTGATCGCGTGCAGCACGGCAAATCCGAGGATGGCATAGGCCATCATCAGGCTTGCAGCGAGCACGCCGGCCGAGAGGCCGACAATGCCGGGCAGGAATGATGCGCCGACCGCGACGGCCGCCGCTGCCGGGGCGTAGGCCGGGAACTGCATGGCCGACAGGTTGGCCGGCGGACGGCGCAGGCGGCCGGAAATCCTCGCGATGCGTTCGGCCAGCCAGAGATTGACCACGTTGGTGATGGTGGTGAGCACCGCCGCGGCCGGCGGCAGGGCCGCCACCAGAAAGTCTATCAGCCGGCTCGGCTCCGCCGAGCGCGGCGCGGGCGCATCCGGGCGCGCCTGCATCTTCAGCATGCGTTCGAGGCCGCTGCGCAGCGACGCGCGGAAGGTGTCGAGGTCGCTGCCGAGGCTCACCATGCCGACAATCACGATCGCTCCGCCGATCACCGCGGCCCAGAACACCAGATGACCGACCGGATACCATTCGAGCCCGTCGGGCGTGGTCCCGGGCGCCGGCCGCGCCAGCAGCGCGAGATAGCCGAGCCACCACGCCGGCAGGCCGATGCCGACCAGAAAGGCGATGAAGAAGAACGAGCCGAACACGGCGGCAAGGCTCGCCGAGGCGAAGACCGCCGCGACCAGCGCCGCCCAATGGCTCCAGCCCATCGCCGCGATCAGGATCGGAAGCGGCGCCAGATAGAACAGCAGCACCGAAAGCGGCGAGCCGGATGCGACCGAGGCGAACAGCAAAGCTGTCGCCGCGCCGGCGCTGATGCCTATGAGGAAGACTTGCACCATCGAGCTGTCCCGCTCATCGAGCGGTTAGAGACGGATCCAAATTCAGGATATGGTCCGCCCCAACCATCGGCCCCTCGGGGTCATTCCCGAACGGCCTTGATCTAAGTCCAGCTTCCGCCGTTGCCGGCGGAAGCAATCTCGTCCGACCCGTCTTAGCGGATCACGTAAGGCAGGAGCCCGAGGAACCGCGCGCGTTTGATCGCCTGGGCGAGCTCGCGCTGCTTCTTGGCGGACACCGCCGTGATCCGGCCCGGCACGATCTTGCCGCGCTCGGAGACGTATCGCTGCAGCAGCTTGGCGTCCTTGTAATCGATCTTCGGCGCATTGGCGCCGGAGAACGGACAAGTCTTGCGTCGCCGGAAGAACGGCCGCCGTGCGCCGCCAGCACCACCGCCGCCACCTTCACGAGAGGAATCACCGAATGCCATGATCGTTACTCCTCCGTTGCCGCTTCGGTCGGACGCCGGTCGCCGCGATCGTCGTCGCGGTCACGGCGCGGAGGCCGGTCGCCCCGGTCGCCGCCGAACCTGTCGCCGCCGCCACCGCCGAAGCGGCCGCCGCCTTCGCGGTCGCCGAAGCGGCCGCCGCCGCGCTCGTCGCGCTCGCGGTCGCGCTCGACCTTGCGCATCATCGCGGAGGGGCCTTCCTCAAGCTCGTCGACGCGAACGGTGAGATAGCGCAGCACGTCTTCGTTGATGCGCTGCTGGCGCTCGACCTCGGTCAGCGCCGCGGGCGGCGCATCGACGTTGAGCAGCGTGAAATGCGCCTTGCGGTTCTTGCGGATGCGGAAGTTCAGCGACTTTACGCCCCAGTATTCGGCCTTGGTGACCTTGCCGCCGAGGCCTTCGATGACGGTCGTGAACTGCTTGGTCAGGTCCTCGACCTGCTGCGCGCTGACGTCCTGGCGCGCAAGATAGACGTGTTCGTATAGCGGCATGGAATGCCTTTCCTCTGTTCGGTCCGTCTTTCGGCGCCAAGCCCTTCGAGCCCTTCGGAAAGGCTCGATTGCTCTGAAGGCGGGAACACGGGACGCCGGACCACCTGGTCCTACCGCTTCTTGCGAAGCAGCCGTCCGTTCAGCTCCCGGCCAATCAACGGAGTGCGCATTTTATAGGGTCTTTCCGCGGAAACGCAAGCTTTCAGCAGGGATTTGGGTTCCGCCTCTCGCCAGGGCCTCTTCAGCTTGACATGCCCTCGGATATTGGGGCCTTTCGGCCCGATTTTGCTGGGGGACAGGTAATGACGGCAGCCTTCGTGTTTCCGGGTCAGGGCAGCCAGGCGATCGGCATGGGCAAGGCGCTGGCGGAGGCCTTTGCGCCGGCGCGCGCGGTGTTCGACGAGGTCGACGCGGCGCTCTCCGAAAAGCTCACCGCGATCATGTGGGAGGGGCCAGCCGATACGCTTACGCTCACCGAGAATGCGCAGCCGGCGCTGATGGCGGTTTCGCTCGCGGTGATGCGGGTGCTGGAAGCCGAAGCCGGAGTCGATCTCAAGCGCGACGCGCAATTCGCCGCCGGCCATTCGCTCGGCGAATATTCCGCGCTAGCCGCTGCCGGCGCCTTCACCATCACCGACACCGCGCGGCTCCTGCGTATCCGCGGACGCGCCATGCAGCAAGCGGTGCCGGTCGGTACCGGCGCGATGGCGGCGCTGCTGGGGCTCGAACTCGATGTGGCGGCCGCGGTGGCGGCGGAAGCGGCGCAGGGTGAAGTCTGCGATGTTGCCAACGACAACGGCGGCGGGCAGGTGGTCGTGTCGGGCAACACCTCGGCGGTCGAGCGCGCGGTCGAGATCGCCAAGGCCAAGGGCGCCAAGCGCGCGATGATGCTCAAGGTGTCCGCGCCGTTCCATTGCGCGCTGATGCAGCCCGCCGCCGACGCCATGGCCGAGGCGTTGGGCAAGGCCAACGTCAGGCCGCCGGCGGTGCCGGTGGTAGCCAATGTGCTGGCGCGGCCGATCGACGATCCGCGGGAGATCGTTCGCCGCCTGGTGGAACAGGTCACCGGCACGGTGCGCTGGCGCGAATGCGTGGCGCATATGGCGGGCGCCGGCGTGACGACGTTTTACGAGGTCGGTTCGGGTAAGGTGCTGACCGGCTTGCTCAAGCGCATCGCCGACGGCGCGACCGGCGTCACGGTCGGAGCGCCGGATGACGTTGCGGCATTCAAGGCTTCGCGCGGTTAGGCGCGCCGCGTGACGAATAGGGAGGCTCGCATGTTCGACCTGACCGGCAAGACCGCGCTCGTCACCGGCGCGACCGGCGGCATCGGCGGGGCGATTGCGAGGGCGCTGCACGCGCAAGGCGCGCGGCTTGCCGTCTCCGGGACCCGCCGTGAGGTGCTGGAAACGCTCGCCGCCGAACTGGGCGGCGCAGCCGTGCTGCCGTGCGATCTTGCCGACAAGGACTCGGTCGAGGCGCTGGTGCCCGCCGCCGAGAAGGCGCTGGGCCAGCTCGACATCCTGGTGTGCAACGCCGGCATCACCAAGGACAACCTGTTTGTCGCGATGAAGGACGAGGACTGGGAGCAGGTCCTCAACGTCAACCTGACGTCGACCTTCCGGCTCGCCCGCGCGGCGGTGAAGCTCATGATGCGAAAGCGCTTCGGCCGCATCATCGGAATCACGTCGGTGGTGGGCGTGACCGGCAATCCCGGCCAGGCCAATTACACCGCGACCAAGGCCGGCATGATCGGCATGTTCAAGTCGATCGGCAAGGAATACGCCAAGCGCGGCGTCACCGCGAATTGCGTGGCGCCCGGATTCATCGCGAGCCCGATGACCGACAAGCTCAACGACAAGCAGCGCGAGGCGATCCTGCAGATGGTGCCGGCCGGCAAGCTTGGCGGCGGCGCCGACGTCGCCGCGGCCGTGGTCTATCTGGCCTCGGATGAGGCGGCTTATGTCACCGGCCAGACCTTGCATGTGAACGGCGGCATGGTGATGATCTGATTGGCTTGACGAAATCGTGGCTTTCCTTTGGCTGGCCAAGCCATTTGAAGTATGTTAACCGGACGAAGCTTGGCGGGGAAAACCGGATGGGCGAGGGCGATTTTTGGTCCGCTTGCGGCCGTGTTGATTGCCCCGTCTGTGACGGCCAAGCTCGCGGCGCACGGTCCCGGGGTCGTTGATCGAGCCCAATTCAAACTAGAGGTTCAGACGATGAGTGATATCGGCGAGCGGGTGAAGAAGATCGTCGTGGAGCACCTGGGTGTTGAGCCCGACAAGGTGGTCGAAGGCGCGAGTTTCATCGAGGACCTTGGTGCCGACAGTCTCGACACGGTCGAGCTCGTGATGGCCTTCGAGGAGGAGTTCGGCTGCGAGATCCCGGACGACGTGGCGGAAACCATTCTGACCGTCAGCGACGCGGTGAAGTTCCTCGAAAAGAACGCCAAAAGTTGACGAACAAGAGCTGATGCGCGTTTGGCTGGCGGCCGGCCGATGGCCGGACCGGACGGGCGCAACGCCGCGATTGGCGGGTTCACTCCTTCAATTTGAGGGATACACTCAAGAGCCCAATGCCGTCTGGCACGGGGCGCCGCGGCTGTTGTTTTGGGAGAACAGATGAGGCGTGTCGTTGTCACAGGCATGGGAATGGTCACTCCGCTCGGCTGCGGGGTCGAGCACACCTGGGCCCGCCTGATCGCGGGCGACAGCGGCGCGCGCAAGATCGACACCTTCGAGGTCTCCGACATCACCTGCAAGATCGCCGGCGTGATCCCGGTCGGCGACGGCAGCAACGGCACCTACAATCCCGACCAGTGGATGGAGCCGAAGGAGCAGCGCAAGGTCGACAAGTTCATCGTCTATGCGATGTGCGCGGCGAAGCAGGCGCTGGAGCATGCCGGCTGGAAGCCGACCACCCACGACGAGCAATGCGCGACCGGCGTGATGATCGGCGCCGGCATCGGCGGCGTCGAAGGCATCGCCGAGACGGCGATCACGCTGCACGAGCGCGGCCCGCGGCGGGTGTCGCCGTTCTTCATTCCCGGCCGCATCATCAATCTCGCCTCCGGCTATGTCTCGATCGAGCATGGCCTCAAGGGCCCCAATTCCGCGGTCGTCACCGCCTGCTCGACTGGATCGCACGCCATCGGCGACGCCGGGCGGATGATCGCGCTGGGCGATGCCGACGTCATGGTGGCGGGCGGCACCGAGTCTCCGGTCAACCGGGTTTCGCTCGCGGGATTTGCCGCGGCGCGCGCGCTCACGACCGGCTTCAACGACCGGCCGACCCAGGCGTCGCGGCCCTATGACCGCGACCGCGACGGCTTCCTCATGGGCGAGGGCGCCGGCGTCGTGATCCTGGAGGAGTACGAGCACGCCAAGGCGCGCGGCGCCAGGATGTATGCCGAACTGGTCGGCTACGGCATGTCGGGCGACGCCTTCCACATCACCGCGCCCACCGCGGACGGCGACGGCGCGTTCCGCTGCATGAGCGCGGCGATCAAGCGCGCGGGAGTTACGCCGGGCGAGATCGATTACATCAACGCCCACGGCACCTCGACGCCGATGGGCGATGAGATCGAGCTCGGCGCCGTGCAGCGCCTGGTCGGCAACGCCGCCAGCCGCATTTCGATGTCGTCGACCAAGTCGTCGATCGGCCACCTGCTCGGCGCGGCCGGCGCGGTCGAGGCGATTTTCTCGATCCTGGCGATGCGGGACGGCGTCGCGCCGCCGACGCTCAATCTCGACAATCCGTCGGTGGAGACGCCGATCGATCTCGTGCCGCATCAGGCGCGCAAGCGGGCGATCGATGTTGTGTTGTCGAATTCGTTCGGTTTTGGCGGCACCAATGCATCGCTGATCTTCCGCCGCGCGGCGTGAACGCGGCGCGGCGGCCGGGCATTCGCGCGCCGGACAGCGCCGTCTCCACCCTTTCGCCATGATTTCATTGCGGCCTTCCTTCGCGGCGCGTCGGGCCTGCGCCGTGTGCGAAAGCCGTTGAAAATCATGGGCGGCACGCCGGAAATCTGCGACCATGGGCCAAGGCGGGCGCGCCAAGCGTTCCTGAGCCGTTGTCTGGGGCCGGCTTTGAAAGCTTTCGTTTACGGGGGTTCTGCGCGCATGGATGCGGGGGTTAGTCGGTGAGTTCAGCCAATCAACCGCCCGGCGGCGACGGTCGCGGCCGTCCGCCCGCGCCCGGCATGACACCCGGCAACGGCCGGCCGCCGCAGCCCGGCGAGGTTCCGCCTCAGCCGCAGCGTGGAGCGCTGCCACCGGTGACCAATCCCGGCGCGCTTCGGCCGGAGATGCCGCGTCCGCCGCAGCCCGGTCAGCAACGGCCAAACCCTGCCCAGCCGCCGCAGCGCCCACCGCAGCAATTCCAATCCGCCCCGGTCCGGCCAGAACAGGGCCGGCCAACACCGCAGACGAATCCGCCGCGGCCGGCGCCCAATCCGGCGGTGCCGCAGCGTCCCGCGCAAGCCCCAGGCCGGCCGGCTCCGCCGCCCGGCGCCGCAGCTGCGCGGCGTCCCCCCGATCCTTCGGCTGCCAGACGGGGCACCGCCCGCCCGCAGACGCCCGCTCCGCCGCTGCCTGCGGCCAGCGCTCGCGCCGTGCCCGGCGCCGGCGAACCCTATCCGCCGCTGCAATCGACGCCGCTCGACAATCCCGCGGCGCTCGATCCGCGACCGATCGTGCCGCGCAGCCCGCGCGCGACGCTGCAATCCGAGGACGTGCCGATGCTGCCGCGGCGCTCAAAGCGCACCCGCAATCCGATCGTCATCGCGGGCAATGCGTTGCTCATCGTCATCTTCCTGATCACGGTGGCCGGCGGCCTGGGCTTCGTGCTCGGCAAGCAGCGCTTCGATCTGCCGGGTCCGCTCACCGAGTACAAGGTGGTGAACATTCCGCGCGGCGGCATCCGCGATACCGCTGATCTCTTGATGCGCGAGGGCGTGATCGATCAGCCCGGCCTGTTCATCGCCGGCGCGCTGGTGATCAAGGCGCAGAACGAACTGAAATACGGCGAATACCGCTTCACCAAGAACGCGAGCCTGCGCGACGTGGTCGACACCATCATCGAGGGCAAGGTGGTCCAGCACGCCTTCACCGTCGCCGAGGGCCTGACGTCCGACAAGATTGTGCAGCGTCTGGTCGACAACGACGTACTATCCGGCAACATCCGCGACATCCCGCGCGAGGGCACGCTGCTGCCGGAGACCTACCGGTTCACCCGCGGCATGACGCGCGAGCAGATGATCAAGCGGATGCAGGAAGCCCAGCAGCGGGCGCTGAAGGAGGTGTGGGAACGCCGCAGCGCCGACCTGCCGATCAAGACGCCGGAGCAACTGGTGACGCTCGCTTCGATCATCGAGAAGGAAACCGGCAAGCCGGAGGAGTGCACGCGGGTCGCCGCGGTGTTCGTCAACCGGCTGCGCCAGAAGATGAAGCTGCAATCCGATCCGACGATCATCTATGGCCTGGTCGGCGGCAAGGGATCGCTCGGGCGACCGATCCAGCGCAACGAGATCGATCAGCCGACGCCGTACAACACTTACGTCATCGATGGGCTGCCGCCGGGGCCGATCGCCAATCCCGGCCGGGCCTCGCTTGAGGCCGCCGCCAACCCGGCGCGCACCAAGGAGTTGTTTTTCGTCGCCGACGGCACCGGCGGCCACGCGTTCGCCGATAACTACGAAATCCACCAGAAGAACGTCGCGCGGCTCCGCACCTTGGAGCAGCAGCAGCCGCGCGCGGCGGCACAGCCGACGAGCGGCACGCCACGGCGCGTGCGCTAGCCGCCGCCTGCGCGCAGCCCCGTCCGGGGCTGGCTTTTTCGGGACCATGTTCTAAGGTCGCGTCGATTTCTCGGGACCGGATTCGAAACACGATGGCGCTGTCGAGCATGACCGGCTTCGCGCGCGGCCAGGGCGTTGCCGGCACCTATGCCTGGTCGTGGGAGCTCAAGTCGGTCAATTCCAAGGGCCTCGATCTCAAGCTGCGGCTGCCGCCCGGATGGGAGGCGATCGAGCCGGGCGTACGGGCGCGGGCATCGGAAATTCTGTCCCGCGGCAGCGTGTTCGCCAACCTCACGGTGAGCCGCGAGGGCACGGCGCCGGTCGCGCGCATCAACGAGCCGGCGCTCAACGCGGTGCTGGCCGCGCTCAAGGGCCTGTCCGGCAGGGTCGTGGGCGCGCCGCCGAGCCTCGACGGCATCCTGTCGCTTAAGGGTGTCATGGAGGTCAGCGAAGCCGAGGAGAGCGAGGACGAGCGGAGCGCGGCCGAAATTGCCGTCGTCGCGGGCTTTGGCGAGGCGCTCAATGGGCTTGCCGACATGCGCCGCACCGAAGGCCAGGCGCTCGGCCGTATTCTTTCGGCGCGGCTATCCGAGATCGGCGCGCTCGCCGCGCGCGCCGAGGCTTCGCCCGGGCGCAAGGCGGAAGCGATCAAGGCGCGGCTCGCCGAACAGGTGGCGGCGCTGCTGGAGGCCTCGCAGCGCTTCGACGCCGACCGGCTGCACCAGGAGGCGATCCTGCTCGCCACCAAGATCGACATCCGCGAGGAGCTCGATCGTCTCACCGCGCATGTGGCGCAGGCCAAGAAGCTCATCGCCGACGGCGGGCCGATCGGTCGCAAGCTCGACTTTCTCTCGCAGGAACTCAATCGCGAATCGAATACGCTGTGCTCCAAGGCGAACGATCTGGAATTGACCAACATCGGGCTGGAGCTCAAGGCCGTGGTCGAGCAGTTCCGCGAGCAGGTGCAGAACCTGGAATAGCGATGGCGCGGGGAGGAAAAAGCAAGGCGATCGCGCGGCGCGGGCTGATGCTGGTGCTGTCGTCGCCGTCGGGCGCCGGCAAGACCACGCTGTCGCGCATGCTGCTCACATCGGAGCGCGGCATCGAATTGTCGATCTCGGTGACGACGCGCGCGAAGCGGCGCGGCGAGGTGAACGGGCGGCACTATCACTTCATCGACCGCAGGAAGTTCGACCAGCTTGTGAAAGCCGGTGACCTTCTGGAATACGCCGAGGTGTTCGGCAACGGCTACGGCACGCCGCGCAAGCCCGTCGAACGGGCGCTCAAGCAGGGCCGCGACGTGCTGTTCGACATCGACTGGCAGGGTACGCAGCAGTTGGCCGAGCGCGCCCGCGACGATCTGGTCAGCGTGTTCCTGCTGCCGCCGTCGAGCGGTGAATTGTCGAGGCGGCTGCACACCCGGGCGCTCGACGACAAGAAGGTGATCCGCGCTCGCATGGCCAAATCGGGCGACGAAATGAGCCATTGGCCTGAGTACGATTATGTCGTGTTGAACCGCGATCTCGACCGCGCGTTCGGCGATGTCCGGGCAATTCTTCACGCCGAGCGGCTCAAGCGCGAACGACAGACCGGCCTGTCCGCGTTCGTGCGCAGACTCCGGTCGGAACTCTGAATGTCACATCGGCCGCGCGGAACGCGCGGCCGCGGATCACGTTGCGTTCGGCGGCACGAAGAAGCACTTGCGCGCGCCGCCCCATTGGCAGCGCCAGTATCGTCCGTCCGGCGAGGGCGTCGCCTCGGAGAACGGGATCGTTTCCTTGGTTCTGACAACGAAGTAGCCGACCGACGTAACCTTCACGTCACCGTCGGAGAGCTCAAAACAGTTGCGCTCGCCGCAGCACAGTTCCCCAGCCGCGTTCTTGTAGCCACGACGCTGGACCCATTCCGCCGGCCCATGAGCCTGGGCCAGGGTCAGCATCAGCATCAGCAGGATGGTGAGACACACAATAGTGGGACGAGTTACGCCATTGGGGAAGCGCAAGGTCATGACTTGCTCCTCTGATTCCCCGGCGCATCTATACTGCGATGCAACATTACAGAATCAAGACTAGTCTAACCTACTAGAATACCTTTAGTTATTTAATAACAGTTGTTGCTGCCTTGCAACAAGAACGGCCCCGAAAACCAGCCGTCCGTCGCCTATTCCGGCTGCCTTGGGGCCCTTGTCGGCTTGCCTGTTCCCGGACCGCCGTCGGCCTCATCCGCGCAATGATGCGCGCCCGCGGCTTCCAGCGCCCGGGCGAGGGCGACGAATCCCTCGACCGGAATCTGCTCGGCCCGGTTGGTCGGCTCGATCCCGGCAGCAGCCAGCAGCGGCAGCGGGTCGAGGCCAAGCGACCGGAGGCTTTGACGCAGCATCTTGCGGCGCTGGCCGAACGCGGCTTCGCTGACCCGCTCGAGCAGGTCGCGGTCGCATGGCAGTGGCCGGGCGCGCGGAACGAACTCCACCACCGACGACGTCACCTTGGGCGGCGGGACGAAGTTGGAGGGATGCACGTCGAACAGGATTTTCGCCTGCGCCCGCCAGCCGGTCAGCACCGAAAGCCGGCCGTAGGTCTTGCTGCCGGGCGGGGCGACGATCCGCTCGGCGACCTCGCGCTGAAACATCAGCACCAGCCGGTCGTACCAGGGCGGCCAGGGCTCGGCTGTCAGCCATGACACGAGCAGGGCGGTGGCGATGTTGTAGGGCAGGTTGGCAACGATGCGGGTGGGACCGCCATCGAGAAGGGGCTTGAGATCGAATTCGAGAGCGTCGCCCGCCACGATCGTCAACCGGCCGGGGTAGCGCGCCGCGATTTCGTCGAGCGCGGCAATCGCGCGCTGGTCGCGCTCGACCGCGATCACCTTGCGGGCGCCTTCGGCGAGCAGCGCACGCGTCAGGCCGCCGGGGCCCGGCCCGATCTCAACCACTGTCACGCCGTCGAGCGGGCCTGCGGCGCGCGCGATGCGGCCGGTGAGATTGAGATCGAACAGGAAATTCTGGCCAAGCGAGCGTTTGGCGGAAAGGCCGTGCCGGCGGATCACGTCCCGCAGGGGCGGCAGGTCATCGCTCATGTGAGCGCTGCGGCGGGTTTCCGTTGCTTGTCCCGGTCGGCGGCCGCGAGCCGCGCCGCAAGCTTCAGCGCGGCAACCAGGCTCGACGGGTTGGCTCGGCCGGTGCCCGCGATGTCGAAGGCGGTGCCGTGATCGGGCGAGGTGCGCACGAACGGCAGGCCGAGCGTGACGTTGACGCCGTGGTCGAAGGCGAGCGTCTTGATCGGGATCAGTGCCTGGTCGTGGTACATGCAGAGCGCCGCGTCGTAGGTCTTGCGCGCCGCCTCGTGGAAGATGGTGTCGGCGGCCAGCGGCCCCCGCGCGTCGATGCCGTCGGCGATGAGCCGTTCGATCGCCGGCCGCACGATCAGGCTGTCCTCTTTGCCGAGCGTGCCGTCTTCTCCCGCATGCGGATTGAGCCCCGCCACCGCGAGGCGCGGGTGGGCGATGCCGAAACGCTCGATCAGGTCGCGCGCCACCACCCGGCCGGTCTCGAAGATCAGGTCGCGCGTCAGCCGCTCCGGCACCTCCTTGAACGGCACATGAATCGTGACCGGGACCACAGCCACCTCGGGCGACCACAGCATCATCACCGGCCAGGCCGTGTTGCCGGTCTGCTGGAACGAGAGCCTGGCGAGGTACTCGGTGTGACCCGGGTCGGCGAATCCGGCCTTGTAGAGCACGCTCTTGGCCACCGGATTGGTCACCACGGCCGCGGCCAAGCCGCCGAGTACGTCGGCGACCGCGCGATCGATCGAGGCGATGGCCACGGCCGCGCTGGTTGAGTCCGGGCGGCCGGGTTCGGCGGTCGCGGCTATGCCGAGCGCGACCACGGGAAGCGCGCGCGTGAACGCGGAGCCGGCGGTCGCGGGGCTGACCTGTTCGATGGGAACATCGAGGCCGAGCCGTTGCGCCCGCCGGGCCAGGCACTGCGGATCGCCGAGAATGTAGAATGCCGGCAGATCGAATTGCGCGCGCCGCATCCAGGCCGCGAGCGCGATGTCGGGCCCGATGCCTGCGGGCTCACCCAGCGTCAGCGCCAAAGGTCGCGACATCGCTGCAGGCCTATCGGTATTCGATCATGGCTTGGCTGCGCAATTCCTTGAGGAACGTCTTGGCGACGTTTGCGAAGACCTCGCTGTACATCGCGTCCCGGATTTCTTTTTTGGCCGGAGCGTTGTCGGACTGTCTTTTGCCGCACACCGCATAGACCTCGATGCCCTGTTGCGTGGTCTCCGGCCCGGTCAGCCGGCCGACCTCGGTCTTTGCCAGCACGTCGCGCAGCGCCGGGGGCAGTTCGGCGGACCCCTTGATCACCGCCGGGCGAACCGCGACATAGCGGGTTTCGCGGGCCAGCGGAATGCCCTCCTCGCAGTTCTGGAAGCGGGCGCGGAGCGCCTCGGCCTCCTTCATGCGCGCCTCGAAGGCGGCCGGCGGTGAGCCGCGAGGCACCACGAACAGTATCGGGCGGAGCGTATACTCATGCCCGACCACGTTGGCCTCGGCGGGGCTCTTGTCCTTGAGTCTGGCCTGAACGTCGCTGTCGCTGAACTGGAAACTGCTCTGGTAGCGGCCGCGGATGATCTGGGACCAGACGATGTCGGCCTTCATGCGCGACTTGAGCGTCTCGACCATGATGCCCTGGCGGGCGAGGTTGTCGGCGAACTCCTTCGACGATTGCCGCATCCGCCGCGCCATGTTGGTGAGCGCGGTGTCGACGTCCCTGTCAACATCCGGAATATTGTAGCGCCGCAGCATCTGGATTTTCAGCTTCTCGACGATCAGTTCTTCGATCACAGCGTCGCGAGCCGCCGCCTTTTGCGTGGTGGCCTGACCGAGCTTCTGGCGTTGCTCGATGTCGAAATTGGTCACCGGGTCGCCATTGACGATCACGACAACGCCCTGCGAGCCGGTGCTGCGAGGCGACATGGCGACCATGGTCGGTTCTGGCCGGGCCTCAGCCGCCGGCGGCGACTCCGGTTTGGGGGGAGCCACAAAGGCTTGCTTCACCGGCTGGGGCGTCGGCGCCGCGCGGTCCGGCGGCGGCAACATGCGGCCGCGATCGGGATCGGCGGCGATGACTTTCGGCCTGGACGGCGCCGAAGCACCGTCGTCCTGGTCCGGCCGCGTCGCATTGGCATGCAGGGACAGCGGCGCGGCATTGCTCAAGCGCGGCGGCGTCCGCGGCGCCGGCGAGCCGGCGGGCGATTGCCTGGACTCAACAGACGGCAGCGGCGCAGCCTCGACCCTCTCATTCGGCCGGGGCTTTGGCAGCGGCTCGGGCTTCACGGCCACAATGGCGACGCGCTTGGCCGGCTCCGGCGGCGGCGCAGCCTCGACCCTCTCTTCTGGCCGCGGCTTCGGCAGCGTCTCGGGCTTCATTGCCACAAT
>SHVN01000097.1 GCA_009694215.1 Xanthobacteraceae bacterium | reverse complement strand
CCAGATAAAATTCTTGGCCGACTTATCCCCCCCTTGCTGTTCTCGGACTCATAATGCGCCCAGGCCGGTCCATCCGAGGGCGCTTCATGAGGCGTCATTAAGCGGAACAGGCGCGCGGTGGCCGCGCACGGGTGCAACACGCATACCCAATGCGCGGCGGTGCAAGCTACACGGTCCCGATCCGCCAACTGCGGATCACGGGGTCCTTGGAAGCGATTGCCGTACAGCCGTTCCGACGGTCAGGCGGTCGCTGTGGCCCAATAGCGGTGGGTAGAAAAGTGGTCCACCGGGGGCGTGCAGAGCAAGCCTATAAACACCGCGCGCGGGACGCTGGAGAGAAAGCGGACTTGCGGTTATCGACAATCCGAACGGCGGCCCCGGCCGGGACTGTCGTTCCGCTCAGGCTTCGCGAGAGGTCTGAGCCCGTGGGTCCGTCGGCCCCCGGCGTCCCGCGCGCCCTCGGACTTTTTTCCGCAGGCGCACCGGCCGGCATCGCTCGGGCGCAGGCGCGCCGCGAGAACGATGGCGCCTGGCTGATTGAAACTTGGCTGTTTGAAAATTGAATCGGAAGAGAACTGCGCGTCAGCCTGCGATCTCGCCGCGGCGGCTGCGCACGGCAGGCAGCACGATGATCACCAGGATCGCGATCGTGGCAATAATGAATCCGAGACTGATCGGCCGGGTGAAGAACACCGACGGATTGCCCTTCGACATCAGCATGGCGCGGCGGAGGTGCTCCTCCATCATCGGCCCCAGCACGAAGCCGAGCAGCATCGGCGCGGGGCTGCAGCCAAGCTTGATCCAGACAAAGCCGATCACCCCGAACAGCGCCGTGAGATAAATCTCGAACGAGGAGTTGTTCACGCTGTAAACTCCGATCGCCGAGAACGCCATGATCGCCGGAAACAAGAGGCGATAGGGCACCTTCAGGAGCTTCACCCACAGTCCGATCATCGGCAGGTTCAGAATCACCAGCAGCGCATTGCCGATCCACATGCTAGCGATGAGGCCCCAGAACAGTTCGGGCCGCGTCGTCATCACCTCGGGGCCGGGCTGGATGCCCTGGATCGTCAGCGCGCCGAGCATCAGCGCCATCACGCTCGACGCCGGAAGGCCGAGCGTCAGCATCGGGATGAACTTGCACTGCGCGTCGGCGTTGTTAGCGGATTCCGGCCCGGCGACGCCCTCGATCGCGCCCTTGCCGAAGCGCGAGGGGTCCTTGGCGAGCTTCTTCTCGACCATATAGGAGGCGAACGAGGCGATCGCGGGACCGGTGCCGGGCAGCACGCCGAAGAACGAGCCGAGCAGGGTGCCGCGCGTGATCGGGCCGATCGAAGCCTTGAAGTCCGGCCAGGTCGGCATCAGCCCCTTCACCTTGTCGGTTAAGACGCGCCGCTCCTCCGGATTGCCGAGGTTGGCCACGATCTCGCCGACCGCGAACACGCCGACCGCGACGACGATGAAGCCGATGCCGTCGGAAAGTTCGGTGATGCCGAAGGAGAAGCGCTGCACGCCGGTGTTGACGTCGGTGCCGACGATGCCGAGCAGGAGCCCCATCGCCACCATGGCGAGCGACTTGATCATGTCGCCCTGCGCCAGGACCGCGGCGGCGACGAGGCCCATCAGCATCAGCGAGAAATACTCCGGTGCGCCGAATTTGAGCGCCAGCTCCGCCAGCGGCGGGCCCGCGACCGCGATCAAGAGCGTGCCGAAGGTGCCGGCGATGAACGATCCGATGGCGGCGATGGCGAGCGCGGGACCGGCTCGCCCCTGCCGCGCCATCTGGTGGCCGTCGATGCAGGTAACCACAGCGGAGGTCTCGCCGGGCAAATTGACCAGAATCGCCGTGGTCGAGCCGCCGTACTGCGCGCCGTAGTAGATGCCGGCCAGCATGATCAGCGCGCCGACCGGTGCGACGTTGAAGGTGATCGGCAGCAGCATCGCGATGGTGGCCAGCGGCCCGATCCCCGGCAGCACGCCGATCAGCGTACCGACCGACACGCCGATCATGCAGTACATGAGGTTCTGCAGGCTGAAGGCGACGCCGAAGCCGAAGATGAGGTTGTTGAACAGATCCATGTCGGTGCGTCACCAGCCCATGAACAGCGGATAGGGCAGGCCGAGCCCGTAGATGAACAGCGCCACCGCGAAGGCCGTCAGTCCGGTCGCCAGCGCCAGCACCTCGATCAGCTTGAACTCGCTGCCCGCCAGCGCCGAGCCGACGATCAGCACCATCAGCGCCGGCACGAAGCCTGCGTATTCCATCAAGAGCCCGAACAGCACCATCGACAGCGGCAGCACCACCAGCGCGCGGAGCGACCAGCCGCCTTCGATCTTCTCGTTGCTGCGCAGTCCCGAGGCGACGAGATAGAGGCCGAACAGCACCAGCAAGCCCCCCAGCACCGAGGGGAAATAGCCGGGGCCCATTCGCAGCGAGGTGCCGAATGCGTAGCTGCTCGCCACGATCACCGACACCGCGCCGGTGCCGATCAGCATCGCGCCGGCCCAGACGTCCCTGTTGTTGCGAATGTCGAGTTGCATCGCGCTCCGGTCCTGCTCCGCCCTCATCCTTCGAGACGCGCACTTCGTGCGCTCCTCAGCATGAGGCCGATTGGGCGTTGTCGCTGGTCACAAGATGACAAAATCACTCCGCCTTGATCCCGCCCTCTTTCACCACGCGCTCCCACTTGTTCATCTCGCTCTCGATGAACTTGCCGAAGTCCGCCGAGCTCATCTTGCGGGTCGCGGCGCCTTCCTTCTCGAACTGCTGCTGGATTTCCGTTGCGTCCTGGGCATCCTCGAGCGCCTTGTGCAGCCGCGCGATGACCGAAGCCGACGTGCCGGCCGGCGCGAGCAGGCCCCACCAGTTGAGCGCCTCGTAGCCGGGGACGCCGGCCTCCGAGATGGTCGGCACCTCGGCCAGCGCCGGAACGCGCTCCTTGCCGCCGGTGCCGAGCGCCCGCAGCCGCCCGGTCTTGATGTGCGGCACGGCCTGAACCAGCGAGGAGAACATGATCTTGTTGTGGCCGCCCAGCACGTCGACCAGGGCCGGTCCGCCGCCGCGGAACGGCACGTGCAGCAGGTTGACCTTGGCCTCCAGCCTGAACAGCTCGGCGCCGAGATGCTGGAAGGTGCCGATGCCGGCCGAAGCGTAGCTCAGCTCCCCCGGCTTGGCCTTGGCCAGCGCCAGGAACTCCTTCAGCGAATTCACCGGCAGGCTCGGATGCACCGTGAGCACATTGGTGCCGGTCCCCATGATGCCGATCTGCGTGAACGCCTTGATCGGGTCGTAGGGCAGCTTGTAGAGCCACGGATTGACCGAGTGCGCGATCGAGATGACGAGAATGGTGTAGCCGTCGGCCGGCGCCTTGGACGCAAGCTCGGTGCCGATCACGCCGCCGGCACCGGTGCGGTTATCGATGATGATCTGCTTGCCGAGCCGCTCCCCCATCTGGTTGGCGATGGCGCGGCCGACGATGTCGTTGCTGCCGCCCGCCGGAAACGGGATGATCAGCCGGATCGGGCGGTTGGGATAGTCCTGCTGCGCTGCGGCCGAGGCCGCGAACGCGAGCAGGAGGCCTGCCGCCATCAGCAACGATGTGCGTATCCTAGACATTCCTGTTTCCTCCCGAAGCCAGTGCCGGTTCTTCGCCGGTCACTCCGCCTTGATGCCACCCTTCTTCACCACCAGTTCCCACTTGGCCATCTCCGCGGCCATGAACGCGGCGAACTCGGTGGACGATTTCTTCACGACGGTGGCGCCTTCGCTGGCGAACTGCTTCTCAACCTCGGGCGAGTCCTGCGAGGCGGTCAGCGCCGCGTGCAGCTTGTCGATGATCGGCTGCGGCGTGCCCGCCGGCGCGACGATGCCCCACCAGTTCACGGCCTCGTAGGTTGGGACGCCGGCTTCGGCGACCGACGGCACGTCCGGCAGCACCTTGCTTCTGTCCTTGGAGCCCACGCCGAGCGCGCGCAGCTTGCCGGTCTTGATGTGCGGCGTGGTCTGCACGAGGGAGGAGAACATCACCTTGGTGTGGCCGCCGACCACATCGATCATGGCCGGGCCGCCGCCCTTGAACGGCACGTGTAGGATGTCGATGCCGGCTTCGAGCTTGAACAGCTCGGCGCCGAGATGCTGGAACGAGCCGACGCCGGCGGAGGCGTATTGCAGGTCACCCGGCTTCTGCTTGGCGAGCGCGACCAGCTCCTTGATTGATTTCACCGGTAGGTCCGGATGCACCACGACCACGTTCGGCCCGGAGCCCATCACGCCGATCGGCGCGAACGCCTTGATCGGGTCGTAGGGCAGCTTGTAGAGCCAGGGGTTGACCGCATGCGCCAGCGAGATGACCAGCAGCGTGTATCCATCGGCGGGCGCCTTGGAGACGATCTCGGTTCCGATCACACCGCCGGCGCCGGCCCGGTTGTCGATGATCACCTGTTTGCCCAGCTTCTCGCTGAGCTGGGTGCCGACCATGCGGCCGACCACGTCGTTGCTGCCGCCGGGCGGGAACGGAATGATCAGCCGCACGGGCCGGTTGGGATAGTCGGATTGGGCGGCGGCCACGGTGGTGAAGGCCACCAGAAGGCCCGCGGCGCCGAGCCGGAGGGAACGCAGTTTGGGCATTGTTTTCTTCCGATTAGGCTCTGGGTATATCATGTCCCGGCGCGGCGGCTAACCGCCCCATCAGAGCTTGATGTCGCGGATCTGCTTGGCCCGCTGCGTGGCGGCGCCCAGCAGGAACGACAGATCGGTGCCGATCGAGACGTAGCGCGCGCCCATGCGGACATATTCCGCCATCAGGTCGGGGCGGCTCGCGAGCCCGCCGACCTCGCAATGCTTGCCGTGCCTGCGGCAGGCGTCGATGACTGTTTCATAAATCTCACGAACACGCGGGTGGTCGTATTGGCCGGTGAGGCCCATGTCGCCCAGCATGTCGTTCAATCCCACCAACACGATATCGACGCCTTCGACCGCGACGATCTCATCGGCCTTGGCCAAGGAATCCGCCGACTCGAACTGCACGATCACCATGGTGGCGTGGTTGATGGTCTTGGCGGTCTCTTCAGCCGGGAACGAGCGGTATTGCAGGTGAGGAAATGTCCCGGTGTTGGAGCGTTCGCCGAGCGGTGGCAGCTTGGCGGCTTTCACCACCTCGCGCGCCTCGGCAACCGATCGCACGTGCGGCGCGATTGCGCCGAGCGCTCCTGCATGCAGGATGCGCGAAATATAATCAGGGGTGTTCGCTGGCACGCGCACGGCGGGCATGATGCCGATGTCGAGGCAGGCCATGCAGATCTGGCCGGTGGCATCCATCGTCAGCGGCGAATGCTCCAGGTCGATGTAGAGCATGTCGAAGCCCGCGGTCTTGGCGATCCGAGCAATTTCAATGGAGCGAGAGAGCCGCACGGTCATCGAGGCCGCGACCTCGCCGCGGGCGAGCTTTTCCTTGACGTTGTTGCGCAGGATGTCGCTGTCCGCACATAAGGCACTCCTCGTATGCGGCCAATTGGCTTGGCCTGATCTGCCGGCAGGGGGTATGCTCGTCGCCGGAAACGAGGTTCAACCCCTCGCAGGGCTCGGAGTGTCATGAAGTACGATACCAACTTCAAGTCGGTCAAAAGCGAGGTTTCGGCCGAGGAATGGCAGGCGCGGGTCGAACTCGCCGCCTGCTATCGGCTGGTCGACCAGTACGAGATGACCGACCTGATCTACAACCACATCACCGCTCGCATCCCCGGCACCGAGCACCTGCTGATCAATCTCTATGGCCTGCTCTACAAGGAGATCACGGCTTCAAGCCTCGTGAAGATCGATGTCGAGGGCGAGATCATCGCCAAGCCCGACACCGACTACGGCATCAACAAGTCCGGCTACGTGATCCACGGCGCGATCCACAAGGCGCGGCCGGAGGTGAAATGCGTGCTGCACACTCACACCCGCGCCGGCATCGCGGTGTCGGCCATGCAGTGTGGGCTCCTGCCGCTGTCGCAGACCTCGATCCGCTTCGTCGGCCACATTGGCTATCACGATTACGAGGGGCCGGCGATCGATCTCGACGAGCGCGAGCGGATCGTAAGCGACCTCGGACCGCACGACGTGCTGATCATGCGCAATCACGGCCTGCTCACCTGCGGGCCGACGGTGCAGCAGGCGTTCAACACCATGTACCAGCTCGAGCAGTCGTGCCGCTCGCAGATCGATTCGATGGCGGCCCGCACCGAGCTGACCATGCCGGGCGAGAACGTGCTCGCCCATACCGCGCATCTCTACCAGCCCGGCACGCGGCGGCCCTATGGCGTGCTGGAATGGCCGGCGATGCTGCGCCTGCTCGACGCCGAGCAGAAGAACTCCGGCTATCCGCCGTATTGGCATTGAGCGGTTTGCATCGCCGTGGTGATTGCATAGTCGATGAAGCCTGCTGCATTCGAATATTCGCGACCGGCCGATATCGACGAAGTCTGCGCGCTTCTCGCGGCCGACGACGGCGCGCGCGTGATCGCCGGCGGGCAGACGCTGGTGCCGCTGATGGCGATGCGGCTGGCGCGGCCGTCGCGGCTGATCGACATCGCGCGAATTCCCGGCCTCGCTTTCGTTCGCGAAGAAGGCAATGAAGTCGTTGTTGGCGCGACCACGAGGCAGCATGTCGTTGAGAGCGACCCGGTGGTGCGCGCGAAACTGCCGCTGCTCGCCAAGGTGATGCCTTTCGTCGGCCATACGGCGACGCGGGCGCGCGGCACGGTGGGCGGCTCGCTCGTCAACGGCGACCCAGCGGCGGAGATCGTATTGGTCGCGGTGACGCTTGGCGCGGCCTTGATCTGGCGCGACGGCGGCACAAATCATTCCATCGCGGCATCCGATTTTTTCCTCGGCCCGATGGTGACCGCATTGCCATTGACCGCATGTCTCGCGGAGGCGCGCTTCCCGGTATGGCCGGAGCCGCGCGTCGGCGTGGGCTTCCATGAGGTCAGCGCGCGGCAGAGCGATTTCGCCTTCGTGTCGGCCGCGGCACAGATCGCGCTCGACGCCGACGGTCGCTGCACCCGCGCGGCCATCGGCATTGGAGCGGCAACCGCCGTTCCGCTGCGGCTGGACGCGGTGGCACAGGCGCTCCAAGGCCAGCGCTACGACGAAACCAAGGTGCGCGAATCGGCCAAAGCCGCGCTCGCGGACATCGAGCCGATGGCCGATCTGCACGCCTCCGCCGAGTACCGCAAGCGCGTCGCCGCCACGATGGCCGTTCGCGCCATCGCCGACGCCTACCAGGACGCAGCGAGGCGCGCATGAAGGTCGAACTCGACATCAACAGGCAGAAGCACACGGTCGAGGTCGAGCCGCGTCTAAGCCTGCTCGATTGCCTCCGCGACAAGCTGCTGCTGATCGGCGCGCATGCCGGCTGCGAGCACGGTGTCTGCGGTGCCTGCACCGTGCTGGTCGATGGCGCGGCGATTCGCTCCTGCCTGATGTTCGCGGTGCAGGCCGATGGTGTCGCCATCACCACCATCGAGGGGCTTTCGCCCGGGCCGGGCGAGCTGTCGCCTCTTCAGGATGCGTTCTGCGAGACCCACGGCATGCAGTGTGGCTACTGCACGCCGGCGATGATCCTCGCGGCCCACGCGCTGCTGTCGAAAAACGCCTCGCCGACCCGGGAAGAAATCGTCGACGCCATCTCCGGCAACATCTGCCGCTGCACCGGCTACGCGCAGATCGTCGAGGCGATCGCGCTCGCCGCCGAACGGATGCGCGGCCAGAACGATCCGGTGCGGCCATGACCGCGCCCGGTAAATTCCGCTTCGTGTCGTCCGACCGCCGGGTGCGCGAGGACCGCCGCTTCGTGGTCGGCAAGGGCAGCTTCGCCGCCGACATCGTACCGCAGGGCGTCAAGCATGTCGCGTTGGTGACGTGCCCGCATCCGGCGGCGCGCATTGTTTCCATCGACAAGGCCGCCGCGCTTGCGATTCCCGGCGTGCATTACGTGCTGGAGGGCGCCGAGCTTGCGGGCGCCACCAACGTGCTCGCCGCCGGCCTCGATACGCCGAACGTGCCTCGCTATCCGCTGGCTCTCAACGTGGCGCGCTACGCCGGCGAATGGGTCGCGGCGGTGGTGGCCGACAGCCGCGCGCTGGCCGAGGACGCCGCAGAAGCGGTCGCCATCGAATACGCGCCGCTCCCGTTCATTCTCGATGCCGACGAAGCCTACAAGCCCGGCAGCACGCTCGTTCACGAGGCGCATGGCTCCAACGTGCTGCTCGACCGCACCTTCGTCTGGGGCGAGGTCGAACAAGATTTCGCCGTGAGCCCGCACAGGCTCAAGCACCGCGTCAAATGGGGCCGCAGCTCGACAGTGCCGATCGAGACCTTCGGCGTTACGGCAAGCTGGGACCCCTGGCGCGAAATTCTCGACATCTGGGCCTCGATCCAGATGCCGAAATATCCAGACCAGACCGCCATGGTGCTGAAGATTCCGATGTCGTCGGTGCGCGTGCACTACGACGTCGACGTCGGCGGCAGCTACGGCGTCAAGCGCGGCATCAAGCACACCGTCCTGGTCGGCTATTTGTCGAAGCGGCTCGGCATGCCGGTGCGGCTGATCGAGGATCGCCTGGAGAACATGCGCGGCGGCGACATGCACGGGCCGGAGCGCAACTTCGACGTCGAGGTGGCGTTCGATGATCAGGGCATCATCCGCTCGATGAAGATGCGCGCGCTCGACAATGTCGGCGCCTATGCCGGACGCTCGCCGTTCCAGCTCGGCAAGCCGGTCGGCGCCATCGTCGGGCCGTACAAGATCAAGAGCGTGCAGTACCAGGCCATCGCGGTCGTCACTAACAAGACGGTGCAGGAGGCGGTGCGCGCCTTCGGCCAGTCGCCCACGAACTACGCCATCGAGCGCACCATCGACGAGGTGGCAGTCAAGCTCGGCCTCGACCGCTTGGAGATTCGCCGCCGCAACATGATCCGGCATGAGGAGTTTCCCTATCTCATCCCAAGTGGCTCGACCTACGACTCGGGCGACTACCACACCGTCATCGACAAGGTGCTGGCGCACGCGGGCTACGGCGAGCTGATCGCCGAGCGCGACCGGCTGCGGTCGGCGGGCACGCTCGCCGGCATCGGCATCGCCGCGTGCCTGGAGCCGAGCGGCGGCAACTCCTCGTTTGAGCCGCTGCTCAATCCCAAGGTCGGCACCACCACCTGGATGGACTCCTGCCGCATCAGCATCGACCTCGTGGGCTCGATCACCGCCACCATGCACACGACCTCGGCCGGGCAGGGCCACGAGACTTTGGTCGGCACGGTGGTCGGCGAGGTGCTGGAGGTCGATCCCGACAAGGTGCGGGTGGTGCGGTCGGACTCGCTCAATGCTTTGCCGAGCAACAGCCCGGTCGGCAGCCGTATGGCGATCATGCTCGGGGGGGCTGCCTTCCACGCAGCGAAGCAACTCAAGGATAAGCTCACCGCTATCGCTGCGCATGACCTTGGCGTGCCGGTCGAGCGCATCGCCTACAAGGACGGCAGTGCCTTCGACACGTCGGCGCCCGACAAGAAGAGAACGTGGGCGGAGCTCGTCACCATGGCGCATCGCCACATCCACAAGCTGCCGGAAGGCATGGAGCCCGGGCTTTCGGTGAGCCACATCATGCCGGTGCCGATGGGCGGCGGCCTGCCGACCGCAGACGGCCGCGTGCAGATGTATCCCTGCTATTCATTCGAATTCCACCTCATGCTGGTGACCATCGACCCCGATCTCGGCAAGCCCGAGATCAAGCGCTACGTCATCGGTCACGACTGCGGCACGGTGATCAATCCCAAGATCGTGCGCGGCATGACCTTGGGCGGCATTGCCCACGGCATCGGCGCGGCGCTCTACGAGGAGTTCGCCTACAACGAGGATGGCCTGCTGGTGGCGCAGAATTTCATGGACTACCTTCTGCCGTCCGCGCACGAGGTGCCATTCGTCGAGATCGTCCATCACGAGACGCCGTCGCCGCTCACCGTGTTCGGCCAGAAGGGCTCGGGCGAGAGCGGCTATCTCGGCGCGCCGGCGGCGATTGCCAGCGCGGTGAACGACGCGGTGCGGCCGCTCGGCATTGTCGTTGACTCTCTTCCTATCAAAGTGGCGCGGCTTGGCGATATGATCGCCCAAGCACGCGAGAACAATGCGCGCGAAGCCAAGAAGGGCAACTGAACTGTGATTATCGATACTCACGGCCACATGATTCCGCCGGACCTGCTCGCGACCATCCGCAAGGAGGGGCCGCGGCTGTCGTCGCTGCGCCTGATCGAGGACCCGGCGGGGCTGGCGATCGCTTTCGGCAGCGCCAAGCCGAGCCGGCCGATCATGAGGGGCCTGAGCGATCTGGCGGGGCGTCTTGCGTGGATGGACAAGCAGGGCATCGACAAGCAGGTGAATGGCGGCTGGCCCGATTGGTTCGGCAGCGACCTGTCGCCGGCCGACGGAGTGGCCTGGTGCAAGATCATGAACGAGGGTCTGCTCTCGGCCGCCCGGTCCGAACCGCGTCTCGTGCCGTTGGCGACACTGCCGATGCAGGACGGCGCCAGCGCCGCTGCGGTGCTGAAAGAGGCGATGGCGGCGGGCTTTCGCGGCGCGATGATCTCGACGCTTCCGCGCGGGATCGGCAGCGTGCTCGACGCGCCCGACCTCGATCCGTTCTGGAAGGCCGCCGATGACACCGGCGCCGTCATCCATATCCACCCGGCCTTTGATGCGGGTGAAAGCCGCGTTCACGACTACGGCCTCGCCAACGGCGTCGGCCGGGTCAGCGATGCCATTGTCGCCGTATCGCGGCTCGCCATGAGCGGTCACATCACGCGCTACGGGAATGCCAAGGTCTTCGTCCCGATCGCCGCGGGCGGCCTGCCGCTGGTGGTCGGGCGCCTCAAGCGCAATCATGCCATCACGCCCGGTACGTCAGATCCCGCCGAGGCACTGAGCCTCATGTACACCGATACCATCGAGCACGACCCGCGCGTGCTTCGATTTGTCATCGAGATGATGGGCGCGGACCGTGTCATGCTCGGCTCCGACATGCCGTTCCCTATCGGCGACCACGAGCCGATGATGATCGTCAGGAATGCCGGCCTCAAGCCGGATCAGGTTGACGCCATCAGCGGTGGGACGGCCCAGAAGCTTTTCCGCATCAATTGAGAAACATAAACGGGAGATTTTGGATGAATTTACGTGTCAGCAGACTATCGGCGCTCGCACTCGCGGCCACCGCGTTCGTCTTCGGCGCCACCGCCGATGCGCGCGCCCAGGCGATCGAAAAGCTCACCATCGTGATCTTCTCGCCGCCGTCGCTCGGCGCGCTATTGCCTCCCGTGATCAAGGCCCAGAAATTCGATCTGGCGAACGGCCTCGACATCACCTTCGAGGAACGCCCGCCGGATGCCTATGCCACCCAGTTCAACTCCGGTGAGTTCAAGGTTGGCGGCAGCGCTTCGCTGACCACACTCGGCCTCGCCGACGTGCGCGGCGTCAAGGTGAAGTACCTGTTCAATCTGTTCGACTACTGGGGCACGATCGTCACCTCGCGCGACAGCGTGAAGACGTTGAAAGACCTTGAAGGCAAGGAACTGGCCGGCGCGCGCTCCACGACGAACTACCAGATGTCGGAGTTCTTCGAAAAGAAGGCTGGTGTCGACGTCAGCAAGGTCAAGGTCGTGAACACCGCGCCCCCGGGCCTTATCAGCTACGCCATCGCCGACCGCGCCGATGCGATCCAGATCTGGGAGCCGGCCTATACCCTGATGATGACCAAGAAGCCGAGCATCCGCACCATCGATCTCAACATCGCCAAGACCTGGAAGGAATTCGGCGGCGGCGCCATTCCCTATCTCGGGGTCGGCGCGCATTCCGACTGGGCGGATGCGAACCCGGCCACGGTGCAGAAGCTCTACACGATCTACAAAGCGGCGGTGGAGTGGGTGCAGAAGAACCCGGACGAAGCCGCGCCGCTGCTCGCCAAGGGCGCTCCGCCGGAGGAGTTGAAGGCCGTTGCCGCCATGATCAAGTCGAACGAGCGGCTGGCGATGAAGCTCACCAAGGCGACCGACATCAAGAAGGACATCGAAGCGGTCTACAAGGCTGGCATGGAGATCAACTATCTGCCGAGCATGCCGTCCGCTGCTTCGATTTACGACAAGCCGCTGAAGTGATCGCTTCGGCTCGATGACGTTGAATCCGCGCCTCAGGCAGTTTCTCCAGGCGGTCGCCAGCATGTTTGTGCTGCTGGCCGCTTGGCAGATCGCGTCCTTCTTCTTCCCGTACTATCTGTTTCCGCCGGTGCAGGACATCGTCGTCCGCACCGTGCGTATCCTGGTGAACTGGCCCGAGCTGAAGCAGGTGCTGGAAACAGCGATGCGGATTTTCATCGGCCTCGCCGGCGCCTTCCTCCTCGGCAGCCTGCTGGCCATCCCGATCGGCCGCTATCCGAAGCTCGAAAGCTACATCACTCCGTTCCTGGTGTTCCTGCAGGGCATTCCGGCGCTGTCCTGGGTGATCATCGCCATCATCTGGTTTCACGGCACCGAGTTCCGCATCGCCTTCATCATGATCATCACTACGCTGCCGGCGTTCACCTTCCAGGTGCTCGACTCCTACCGCTCCATGTCGAAGGACCTGTTCGAGATGACCATGTCGTTCCGGCCGAGCGCTTGGACCCTGTTCCGCGTGCTGATCGTGCCGACGATTCTTCCGGGTATCCTGACCGCGTGGAAGATCAACCTCGGCAACGCTGCGCGTGTCGTGGTGGTGGCGGAGCTGGTCGGCGCCACCGGCGGCGTCGGCTACGAACTCTTGCGTCAGCAGCAGTTGTTCGACATGGCCGGAGCGCTGGCTTGGACGATTCAGCTCGTGCTGTTCGTTCTGGTGGTGCAGCAGGTGATCGTCTGGGTCGAGAACTGGCTGTTGCGCTACCGGCCCGTCTCCGAGCGGGCGGCGTAAATGGCCGATCCGCTCATCCGCTTTCGCGAAGTGACCAAGGAGTTCTCCCGGCCCGACGGCGTGGGGACCTTCACGGCCGTCGACCGGCTGTCGTTTGCGATCGAGAAGGGCGAAATCGTCGCGGTGCTCGGCAAGACCGGCTGCGGCAAATCCACCATGTTCAACCTGCTCGCGGGTCTGATCGAGCCGACCAGCGGCAAAGTCGACGTCGCCGGCCACGACCCATTCAGCGAGTTCAACGCGTTTCGCGGCAAGATGGGCATCGTGTTCCAGAACGATCGGCTGATGCCGTGGCGCACGGCTCTCGACAACGTCGTGCTGGGGCTGGAAATCCTCGACGCCAAGCGCGCCGAAGCGGAGATCGTGGCGCGGCGCTGGCTGGCGCGGCTCGGCCTGTCCGGCAACGAAAACGACTATCCGCACGCGCTGTCCGGTGGCATGCGTCAGCGCGTTTCGATCGCGCGCGCCTTCGCGGTCGAGCCTGATATTCTGCTCTGCGACGAGCCGTTCTCCTCGCTCGACGAGATGACGGCGCGCGATCTCCGCGCGGAATTCGTGCGGCTGGTGAAGCAGGCCGGCAAGACGGCGGTGTTCATCACCCACCACATCAACGAGGCGATGGACGTCGGCGACCGCATCATGGTGTTCCACCGCCCGGCGCGGATCGCCTATGAGGCGCGGATGGATGCCGCGTCGAGGGAGGGGAGCGGCCGGCAGGCGATCCAGGACGAAATTCTCAAGGTCCTTTCGCTGGAAACCGGCGAAGGAATGCCTGCGGCGCCTGTCGTGTGATATGACGAGTGCTTGAGATATTCGGGGGAGTGTGTCCATGAAAAGCGTCGATTGGCTCTGGCCGAACAACAAGCGCATCGCGGTCGTGTTCAACGTCTGCTTGGAGCAGTGGTCGGACGGCAAGGCGCCGGGCATCAGCCCGATGGGAAATCCGCTGCCGGCCGGTGTGCTTGACACCATGGCGATCTCCTGGGCCGCCTACGGCGTGAAGACCGGCATCTATCGGCTGCTGGAATCGTTCAAGCGCCACGGTGCTAAGACCAGCGTGATGGTCAACGCGGTGGTTGCCGAGCGGGCGCCGGAGGCGGTGAAGGCAATCGCCGACGGCGGCCACGAGGTGCTGTCGCATTCCTATGCGATGGACGTTATTCCGGCGCTGCTCTCCGACGAGGACGAGAAGAAGAACATCGAGCGCTGCACAAAACTACTGGAGAAGGCGTCCGGCCAGAAAATCCAGGGCTGGCTGTCGCCGCGCGGAACCTCCAAGCCGACCACGCCGAAGCTGCTGGTGGACGCGGGCTACCGCTGGTACGGCGACGTGTTCGACGCCGACCTGCCCTACGTGCAGACCTACGGCGACAAGAAGATCGTAGCGATCCCGTTGTCCTATGACGTCAACGACATGCCGTCGATGAAATACGGCCATCCGCCCAAGATGATGCTGGATTCGTTCAACGAGGTGATCGACATCGCGCGCTCGCGCGACGACGAGCTTCGCATCATAGACGTGACCAACCACGCCCACATCTTCGGCCACCATCGCGGCGCCTACTACTACGAGAAGATCATCGAGAAGGCCATGTCCTCAAACGACATCTGGGTCGGCACGCGGGCGCAGATCGCCGATCACGTGCTGGCGCGCAACGCGCCCTGATCACGCATCGTTTTGAGCGCTTCGGCTTGCGGTGCCTGCGCGGCGGCGAGGCCCGCAAACGTCCGCCCGATCATCACTACGACCGGCCGGGAAGCCGGGACTCGGCCAGACGATCCGGCAGATCGCCAACGGTCGACACGATCCGCGCCGCGTTCGGCCGCGTCGCGCGCGCGACCGCGACCGCGGGCGTCGCTGGATCGAGGCCCGCGGTGATGGCGCGGGCCGTCAGCTCGCCGAGCGTCTTCACCGGCATGTAGATGATAGTGGTGGCGGCCGGATCGGCGAGGCTGCGCCAGTCG
>SHVN01000096.1 GCA_009694215.1 Xanthobacteraceae bacterium | reverse complement strand
GGGGTAGATTTGCCCTGGGCCATCGACACTTCAATCTGGCGAAGCAGCGTCACAATCTGCTCCGCGCTGAACCTCTTCTTCGGCATGACTGGCTCCTTTCCAAGCTATTCTCTCACAACGCTTGGTTCAAAAAAGCCAGGTCAGGTCACGCGGATGACCCACAACAGCGGGGTGCTCGCGTCGGTATCGACGGAAACCCGCTTGTCGTTCAGGGTGAACGAGACCATGTTTCCTCCTCATCGTCCGCTTGTTTGAAATGTCGATAAAACGTGAACTTGGAACAATTATAGTATGAACTCTTCAAGCGGATCACCCCCCGACGCCACGGAAAATCCCTTCTTCGAGACATGGACTACGCCGTTCGGCGCGCCGCCGTTTTCGCGCATCAAGGCCGAGCATTTCCTGCCGGCCTATGAGCGCGCCTTCGCCGAGCACGAGGCCGAGATCGCCGCGATCGCCGGTCAGGCCGCGCCGCCGACATTCGAGAACACCATCCTCGCGCTGGAGAATGCAGGCCGCGCGTTGCAGCGCGTGGACGACTTGTTCGGCCAGATCGTCGGCACCGACAGCAACGACACGCTGCTGGCGATCGAGCGCGACATCACGCCCCGGACGGCGGCGCACTGGAACAAGGTGCGGATGAACGAGGGCCTGTTCGCCCGCATCGACGCGCTCAATCAGCAGCGTGACGGTCTTGGCCTCACCGCCGAGCAGCAGCGCGTGCTGGAGCGCCATCACACCAAGTATCGCCGCGAGGGCGCGGCGCTCGCGCCGGACAAGAAGAAGCGCCTCGCGACCATCATCGAGCGGCTGGCGGCGCTCGGTACGGCCTTCAGCCAGAACGTGCTGGCCGACGAGCAGTCCTACACGATGGAGCTTCACGGCGAGACCAATCTCGCAGGCCTGCCCGATTTCGTCCGCGAGGCGGCGGCCGCCGCTGCCGAAGAGCGCGGCATGAAGGGCAAGCACGTCATTACGCTGCAGCGCTCCAGCGTCGAGCCGTTCCTGCAGTTCTCGTCGCGGCGCGATTTGCGCGAAAAGGCGTTCCGCGCCTGGGTTGCGCGCGGCGACAACAACGACAAGACCGACAACAAGGCGATCATCGCCGAGACCATTGCGCTGCGGATCGAGCGCGCCCGCCTGCTCGGCTATCAATCGTTCGCGCATTACCGGCTCGACGACGCCATGGCCAAGACCCCGGAGGCGGTGCGGGGCCTGCTCGAAAAGGTCTGGAAGCCCGCGCGCGCCGCGGCGCTCGCCGACCGCGACGCATTGCAGGCGCTGATCGCGGAGGAGGGCGGCAACTTCAAGCTCGCCGCCTGGGATTGGCGCTACTACGCCGAGAAGCTGCGCGCGCGCCGCTGCGATTTCGACGAGGCCGAGGTCAAGCCGTTCTTCCCGCTCGACCAGGTGATCGAGGCGGCGTTCTACGGCGCGGAAAAGCTGTTCGGGCTGACGTTCAAGCCGGTCGACGTGCCGGTCTGGCATCCCGACGTGCGGGCCTTCGAGGTGCGCGGCTCGGACGGCGGCCATGTCGGGATTTTTTACGGCGATTATTTCGCTCGCCCGAGCAAGCACGGCGGCGCCTGGATGGGCACGCTGCGCGACCAGGAGCGACTCGACGGCGAGGTGCGGCCGCTCGTTCTCAACGTGATGAACTTCAACAAGGGCGAACCGACGCTGCTGTCGTTCGAGGATGCGCGCACGCTGTTCCATGAGATGGGCCACGGCCTGCATGGCCTCCTCTCCAACGTCACCTATCCGACCGTTTCCTGCACCAGCGTCCTCACCGATTGGGTCGAATTGCCGTCGCAGCTCTACGAGCACTGGTTCGAGCAGCCGGAGGTGCTGCGCAAGTTCGCCCGCCACCACCGCACCGGCGAGCCGATCCCGGAGGCGCTGATCCAGAAGCTGATGGCGGCCAAGAACTTCGACCGCGGCTGTCAGACGCTCGAATACATCTCATCTGCGCTGGTCGATATCGAGCTGCATCTGCTGCAATCGGCGAAAAACCTCGACGTCAACGCCTTCGAGCGTGAGACGTTGTCTCGCATCGGTATGCCCGAGGAGATCGCGATGCGGCACCGGCCGCCGCATTTCACCCATGTGTTCTCCGGCGGCTACTACGCCTCGGCCTATTACAGCTACATGTGGTCGGAGGTGCTCGACGCCGACGCCTTCGCGGCGTTCGAGGAAACCGGCGACATCTTCAATCCGGAGGTGGCGCGCAGGCTTTACGAGAATGTGCTGTCGACTGGCGGCTCGCGCGATCCGGCTGAGCTTTACGTCGCCTTCCGCGGCCGCATGCCGACCGCGGACGCGCTGCTCAAGAAGCGCGGCTTCCTCGGCGCCAGCGCGGCGGCATGACCGACCTGCACACCGCCGGACACCGCCATGGCGTCGTCTGCGCGCCGCATGCGGCCACCGCCGAGGTGGGACGCGAGATCCTGGGCGAGGGCGGCAACGCGCTCGAAGCCATGGTGGCGATGGCGGCGAGCATCGCTGCGGTCTATCCGCACATGAACCACATCGGCGGCGACGGCTTCTGGCTCGTGCGCGAGCCGAACAAGCGCGTGCGCGCGATCATGGCGGCGGGCCCGACCGGTTCGCGCGCCAAGCCTGAGCTTTACCGCGACCGCGAGGCTATCCCCTCGCGCGGGCCGCTCGCGGCGCTCACCGTGCCCGGCGCGATCGGCGGCTGGATGCTGGCGGTGGAGGCGGCGCGCGCGGTCGGCGGCAAGGGCCTGCCGCTCGAATTGCTGCTGCACGCGGCGATCGGCCAGGCGCGCGACGGCTATGTCGTGGCGAAAAGCCAGGCGCGGCTGACGGCGGAAAAGCTCGCCGAGCTGAAGGGCGCTCCCGGTTTTGCCCAGACCTTCCTGCCCGACGGCAAGCCGCCCGAGGCCGGAGCCAAGCTTAAGCAGAGCGCGCTCGCCTTCACGCTCGATCATCTGGCGCGCAACGGTTTGCAGGATTTCTATTGCGGCGACGTCGGGCGCGAGATCGCCGCCGACCTGGAAAAAATCGGCAGTCCGGTCACCCGTGAGGACCTGAAGAGCTATGAAGCCCGGATCGCCGATCCGCTGAGCGTGAAGCTCAACGTGGGCACGATCTACAACACGCCGCCGCCGACGCAAGGGCTGGCGTCGCTCATCATCGTCGCACTGTACGAACGCCTGCGCGTCCGCGAAGCGGATGGCTTCGAGTTCGCGCATGGGCTGGTCGAGGTCACCAAGCGCGCCTTCCGGGTGCGCGACCGTTATGTGACCGATCCCGCCCGATTGCCGCACGCGCCCGACCGCTATCTTGACGATAGATTTCTCGGCGCCGAGGTTCTCAAGATCGACAGCCGCAAGGCGGCGCGATGGCCGGCGCGGCCGGGCGAGGGCGACACGATCTGGATGGGCGCGGCCGACTCGTCGGGCCTCGCGGTGTCCTATATCCAGTCGCTCTACTGGGAATTTGGCTCCGGCTGCGTGCTGCCCAGGACTGGCGTGCTGATGCAGAACCGCGGCTCATCGTTCTCGCTCGATCCGAAGGCGCTGAACTTTCTCGCACCCGGCCGCCTGCCGTTCCACACGCTCAACCCGGCGCTGGCTGTGCTCAACGATGGCCGCGTGATGGCCTATGGCACGATGGGCGGCGACGGCCAGCCGCAGACCCAAGGCATGATCTTCGCGCGGCATGTGCTGCACGGAATGCCGCTCGACAAGGCGATCGACGCGCCGCGCTGGCTCCTGGGCCGCACCTGGGGCTCGGCGCACACCAACCTGCGGATGGAATCCCGCTTCGACGGCCATCTGATCGACCGGCTGATGTCCGCCGGTCACGACGTCGAGGTGCTGCCCGACGCCTATTCCGACACCATGGGCCACGCCGGCGCGGTGGTGATCCATCCCAACGGCAGCCTCGAAGGCGCCCACGACCCGCGCGCCGACGGCGGGGCTGCGGGGGTTTAGCCGCTACTCGAATCCGTAAAGCTTCGCCGGGTTCTCGACCAGGATGCGATGGCGCGTCGTGCCGTCCGGCGCCCATTCGGAAACAAGATCGAACAGCACCGCGTCGTCGGGCTTCTCGGCTTCCGTCGGATGCGGCCAGTCGCTGCCCCAGACCATGCGTTCGGGCGCGGCCGCGACATAGGCCCGCGCGATCGGAGACGCCGCTTCGTAGCCGGGCGGCGCCCCGAACATGTAGGCGCCGGAAAGCTTCATCCAGGCGCGGCCGCCGTCGAGCATCCTTCGGATGACGGCGAAAGCCGGATCGCCGACGCCCGCCTGCAGCCGGCCGAGATGGTCGAACACGACTGTTCCCGGCAGCCGCTGCAGCAGGTCGGCCGCGGCCACGATCTGGTCGGCGCGCAGATGAATCTGCACATGCCAGCCGAGCGACTCGACGCGCCGCGCCAGCGGCTCGATCATGTCGAGCGTGGTCGCCGCGGTCTTCGGATCGAATTGCGTGAACCGGATGCCGCAAATGCCGCCACCGGCCATGCGCCTGAGCTCGGCGTCCGTGATCGTCGGATGCACCACCGCCACGCCGCGCGCCTGCGGCCCAAGCTGTGCGATGGCGTCGAGCGTCACGTCATTGTCGGTGGCATAGGCGGCGGGCGTCACCACGACGGTGCGGCTCGTGCCGATGCGCCGCTGAAACAGCCGGTAGTCGGCCACGCGCGCATCCGGCTGCATGCGCGCGCTGGGCCGCGGCGGCGGGAACCGTTCGCCGTCGTAGATGTGCATGTGGCAGTCGCAAGAATTCTCCGGCGCCATGAACTTTGGCGGGGCCGTGCCGGAGGAATTGGGGACTTGCATGGCAGCAATCTATACGGCCTCCATTCCGCCCCAGTCCATGCTATGTTCCGGCCCGTCATGAATCGCATTTCGCAAATCCTGACCGCGGCGCTGGCGGGCCTTCTGGTAACAGCCGGGGCGGCGTCGGCCCATCCCCACGTCTGGGTGACGATGCAGAGCACCGTGGTCTATGGGCCCGACGGCTCGGTCACCGGCATCCGCCACGCCTGGACCTTCGACGACATGTATTCGGCCTTTGCGACGCAGGGCCTGGAGAGCAAGAAGAAGGGCGAGTTCACGCCGGAGGAATTGCAGCCGCTCGCCAAGGTCAACGTTGAGTCGCTGAAGGAGTACGATTTCTTCACCTACGCAAAGGCGAACGGCAAGAACGTCACCTTCGTCGAGCCGGTCGAGTACCGTCTCGAATTCAATTCCAAGGATACGGCGCTGACGCTTTACTTCCTGTTGCCGCTGAAGACGCGGGTGAAGGCGCAGACGTTCAATCTCGACGTGTACGATCAGGCCTATTTCGTCGATTTTGCGCTGGCCGGGAAGGATGCGGTGCAACTGGACAAGGCGCCCGCCGGTTGCCAGCTCAGCCTCACCAAGCCGCAGGAAATGACCAAGGAAATGGCGGAACGCCTGGCGCAGATACTGCCGGGCGGGCAGATACCGGACAACAGCTACGGGGCGGCGTTCTCCAACAAGATTTCGGTCAAATGTCCCTGACCAGCGTTACCCGCGAGCGCGCATGGATCGCGTTCACGTTGCTCGCGACCGCGGCTTCGATGCTGTTGGCGGCCGGCGCCCTGGACGTTGTCTTCGCGCAGGGCGGGGCGTTCACCGCGCGCCCGGCGGCGCCGCCTCCACCGCCCGATGGAATCATCGGCTGGATTTTCGCCAAGCAGGCCGCGTTCTATCAGGATTTCTCGCGCATCATCCGCGCCGCAAAGACCGACGGCAGCGCGGTGTGGACCTTGCTCGGCGTTTCCTTTCTTTACGGCATTTTCCACGCCGCTGGACCGGGCCACGGCAAGGCGGTGATCTCGTCCTATATGGTTGCCAATGAAGAGACATGGCGGCGCGGCGTCGTTCTGTCGTTCGCCTCGGCGTTTCTACAGGCGTTCGTCGCCGTTGCGCTCGTCGGCATCGCGGCAGCCCTGCTCAACGCCACCGCGCGCCAGATGTGCGACGCGGGACGTATCATCGAGCTTGTGAGCTACGGCCTGATCGCGCTCGTCGGCGCGCGGCTCATCTGGGTCAAGGGCAAGGGGTTTCTGCGCGAAGCGCGTAGCCTGAGCCGTCCGCTGCGCGCGGTCGGCGCCGCGGTGACGCCCAAAGATCACCACGACCACGATCACAAGCATCACGACCATGCGCATGCCCACGATCATCACTACGATCATGGGCACGGCCATCATCATGGCCACGACCATGACCACGAGCATGCCCCGGCCTGGGGCCACGCTCACGGGCCGGAGCCGGAAGAGCTGGCCGGGCCGGGCGGCTGGCAGCGCGGCCTGTCGGCCATCGTCGCGGTGGGGCTGCGGCCGTGCTCGGGCGCGATCATCGTGCTGGTCTTCGCATTGGCGCAGGGCCTGTTCTGGGCCGGCGTCGCCGCAACCTTCGTGATGGGGCTCGGCACGGCGATCACCGTCGCCGGCATCGCCACCCTCGCGGTCGGCTTTCGCTCGGCGGCCCAGCACTTTGCCGGCTCGCGCTCCGGCTACGGCATCCTGGCCTTGCGCGGGATCGAGGTCGGCGCCGCTGTGGTTGTGCTGGCGTTCGGCACGCTGCTGCTGCTGGGCTACCTGGCCGCCGAGCGCGGCGCTTGCTTCTGAGGGAGCGCGCGATGGCCGAAACCCTCGACACGCAATGTTGCATCGGCGGCGGCGGGCCGGCCGGCATGATGCTGGGCTTCCTGCTCGCTCGCGCCGGCATCGGCGTCACCGTGCTGGAAAAGCACGCGGACTTCCTGCGCGACTTCCGCGGCGCACCATCCATCCCTCGACACTTGAGCTGATGCACGAGCTCGGGCTGCTGACGGATTTTTTCAAACTGCCGTATCAGCCCGTGGAGACGCTCGCGGGCAAGTTCGGCGATCTGGATCTCACCATCGCCGATTTCAGATATCTGCCGACCCGATGCAAATTCATCGCGATGATGCCGCAGTGGGATTTTCTGAATTTCCTGGCCGATCGCTGCCGCCGTTATCCGAACTTTCGCCTGCTGATGCAGGCCGAGGTGCAGGATCTTATCGAGGAGGGCGGCCGCGTCGTCGGCGTCAATGCCACGGCGCCCGGCGGCCCGGTGACGATCCGGAGCGCGCTGGTGGTCGGCTGCGACGGCCGCCACTCCGTCGTGCGCGACAAGGCGGGGCTCGAGGTCGAGGAACTGGGCGCGCCGATGGACGTGCTGTGGTTCAGCCTCAGCCGCCGTCCCGACGACACGGGCGCGACCGGCGGGTTGTTTCTGCCCGGCAGCATCTTCGTCATGCTCAATCGCGGCGACTATTGGCAGTGCGTCTTCGTCATCCCCAAGGGATCGATCGCGGAGGTGCACGGCAAGGGCCTGCCGGCGTTCCGCGCCGACATTGTGGGCACGGTGCCGCTGTTCGCCGGTCGCGTGGACGAGATCAAGGACTGGGACCAGGTCAAGCTGCTCACCGTGGCGGTCGACCGCCTGAAGCGCTGGTATCGCAGCGGGCTCGTCTGCATCGGCGACGCCGCGCACGCCATGTCGCCGATCGGCGGCGTCGGCATCGATCTCGCGGTGCAGGACGCGGTGGCGGCGGCGAACATCCTGGCGGAGCCGCTGCGCCGGGGCGCGGTCGGCGACGATGTGCTGGCGAGCGTTCAGCAGCGGCGGGAATTTCCCACGCGCCTCACCCGGCGCATGCAGATATTCATGCAGGATCGTGTGATCCGGAACGTGCTCGCCCGGGAGGGCCCGTTGAAGCCGCCGCTGTTCATCCGGCCGCTGCGGCGCTTTCCGATGCTGCGCCGCCTGCCGGCGCGGGTGCTCGGCCTTGGCGTGCAGCCCGAGCACATCCGGACGCCCGAAAGAATCTAGCGGAAATCCTCCGGCTTCAACTCGATCGGCATGCCGTGCGGCGTGCGGTCGGCGGCATGGTCCCAGGCGTCGAAGTATTTCCGCAGCGTGCCGGCGTCGGTGACGCCCTTTTCCGCCACGATCCGCTCCAGCGCCGCGAGCCAGTGCCGGTAATAAGTCTCTCCGGTGTCGGGGTCGCCCGCGGTCTGCGCCTTCTTGATCTCGTCGCCGAGGATCGCCGCCCACTCCGGCCACTTGAACAATCCGCGGTCGTAGAGTGACAGCGTCAGCGCGAAGGCCTGCGCCTCCCAGGGCTCGCGGAACACCGGGCCCTCGGCATCGCAGGGGATGCTGGACACGGCCTCTCTGGCGCGGCGCGCGGCGGCGGGATCGATGGAGGTCATGGCGATGCGCTCAACGCATCACGCCGGATCGAGATACGGTTCGAATGCATCGATCGATATCTTGATCGTCGGATCGGCGTCCGGGCCCCACAACTCCCGGCTCTCGAACACCACCGTGTAGAGCCATTGCGGATTGTCGCCCCGGTCGGCCGCAACCGAGTCCGGAAACATGTGGCAGCCGTGGCACATCTCCACCACGCCGACCTTGTCGCGCGCGTAGCGCGGCAGCCGCGTGTGCATCTTCGGATGGATATTTTTCGTCCGCACCCTGTCGCCCGGCTTGAACTTCTGCGGGCCCTGCTGCTGCCGGTAGAACGACGAGCGGGAGAGCCCCGCGCCGACCACGTCGGGGGTGAGCTTGCGCGGCAGGTGCTTCCCCGGTGTCTGCGCGTGGCCCGCCTTCAGCTCTTCGGGCGATGCATAGCCGCGTTCGATGACGTTGCTCTCCATCGCCAGCGCCCAGCGCTGATAGTAGGACGCCGAGAGATAGGTCACCGGCGGCAGCTTCTCCTGCGCGAAGCGCGAATGGTCGATGTGCCACGCGCCGGCGTAGCCCATGGCGCGCTGCATCGCCAGCACGCGGCCCTCCCAGGGCGCGTGGAACGGCGGCTCGTTCGCCTCGGCCTCGACCTTGCCGAAGCCGTCCATGCCGCCCATGTCGTGAACGCTGTCCATCACTTCATCTCGGCGGGGTTCAGCGGCAGGCCGGTGCCGATCATCGAATCGCGCGTCACCAGGTCGGCGAGTTTTTTCTCGCTCCAGCCCTTGGTGCCGGCGGGCCGCATCGGCAGCACGATGAAGCGCGTCTCGGCGGTGGAATCCCACACCCGCACTTCGGTGTCCTTCGGCAGCGCGATGCCGAAATCGCTGAGCACGCCGCGCGGGTCTTTCACCGCGCGCGAGCGGTACGGCGCCGACTTGTACCAGACCGGCGGCAGGCCCAGCACCTCCCACGGGTAGCAGGAGCACAGCGTGCAGACGATCATGTTGTGGCGATTCGGCGTGTTCTCGACCGCGACCAGATGGTCGCCGACCCGGCTCATGTGGCCCATCGAGGCGACCGCCTTGGTGGCGTCCTCCAGCAGCGCCTTCTTGAAGGCCGGATCGGTCCAGGCTTTGGCGACGACGACCGAGCCGTTCCGCGGGCCGATCTTGGTCTCATAGGCCTCGATGATGGCGTCGAGCGCGGTCGGGTCGATATAGCCCTTCTCGGTCAGAACGGTTTCCAGCGCGCGCACGCGAAGCTGCGTTTCCGACAGCTCCGAGCCGTGCTCGTGATCATGGTCGTGATCGTGTCCGGCCATGGGGACCTCCGGCGGGTGATTTGAGCTACAATATAGCAATGCCGGAAACGTTCCGCACCATCGCATTGGCCGACCGCATCGACCGCCTCAACGCGGCGATCGGGCGTGCCGTGGCCTGGGCCTGCCTGCTGGTGGTTGTGGTGCAATTCACCGTTGTGCTGATGCGCTATGTGTTCGGCTTGGGCTCGATCTGGCTGACCGAAACGATCATCTACGGCCATGCCACGCTGTTCATGCTGGCCGCGGCCTGGACCTTGCGCGAAGGCGGGCACGTCCGGGTGGACATCTTCTATGCCGACGCAGGCCCCCGGCGGCGGGCGCTGGTCGACCTTTGCGGCGCGCTGTTCCTGCTGCTGCCGTTCATGCTGGTGCTGTTGTGGTTCGCGATGCCCTATGTCGCGCGCTCCTGGGCGATCTGGGAAACGTCGCGCGAAACCAGCGGCCTGCCGTGGGTGTACCTGCTCAAGACGCTTATTCCCGCGTTCGCTGTTCTGATGGCGTTGCAGGGCGTGGCGCAGGCGATCCGGGCGGCCCATGTACTCAAAGGCGCGCGCTAGATGGGCCTCGCCGAAACGCTTGCCATTCTGATGGTGGTCGCGGTCTGCGGCTTCCTGTTCTTCGGCTACCCGGTGGCGCTGACGCTCGGCGGCGTGTCGCTCGCCTTTGCCGCTCTCGGACACCTCGCCGGCGCGATGAGCTTTTCCTTCATCGGCGCGCTGCCGCAGCGGGTCTATGGCGTGATGACCAACGAGGTGCTGCTGGCGATCCCGCTGTTCATCTTCATGGGGGTGATGCTGGAGCGCTCGCGCATCGCCGAGGATTTGCTGGAAACCATGGGCCGGCTGTTCGGGACGTTGCGCGGCGGCTTGGGCATTTCGGTCGCCATCGTCGGCACGCTTTTGGCCGCTGCCAAGGGCGTGGTCGGCGCCACCACCGTGACGATGGGCCTGATCGTGCTGCCGACCATGCTGCGCTACGGCTACGACAAGAAGCTCGCCGCCGGCACTGTGGCAGCGACCGCGACCTTGGCGCAGATTTTTCCCCCCGCGACCGTTCTCGTTCTGCTCGGCGATCAGCTCTCGACCGCCTATCAGGCGGCGCAGCTTGCGCAGGGCAACTTCGCGCCGTCGTCGGTCACGGTGAGCGACCTGTTCGCGGGCGCCATCGTGCCGGGCTTCTCGCTGGTGGCGATGTACATTCTCTATCTGATCGGTATGGCGGTGTTCTTCCCGAAGACCTCGCCGGCGATTCCGCCGGAGCCCGGCGCGCCGAAGGGCTTCGCGCTGGCGCGCCGCCTGATCGCGGTGCTGGTGGCGCCGCTCCTTCTCATCCTCGCGGTGCTGGGCTCGATCCTCGGCGGGATCGCCACGCCGACCGAAGCCGCTTCCGTCGGCGCGGTCGGTGCGATCCTGCTGGCGGCGATGAAGGGCACGCTCGGCCAGGCGCTCGCGCCCGTGGTGCAGCGAACGACGCAGGTCACCTGCATGATCTTCGTCATTCTCATCGGCGCGACGTTGTTCAGCCTCGTGTTCCGCGGCCTCGGGGGCGACGACATGGTGCACCGCGCGCTGGGCTCCCTGCCCGGGGGAGCGGCCGGCGCCATCCTCGTGGTCATGGTCGCGATGTTCCTGCTCGGCTTCGTGATGGACGCCTTCGAGATCATCTTCGTGGTGGTGCCGATCGTGGCGGTGCCGCTGCTCAAGCTGCACGGTGTCGATCCGGTCTGGCTCGGCATCATGATGGCGATGAACCTGCAGACCTCCTACATGCACCCGCCGCTCGGGCCAACCTTGTTCTTCCTGCGCGGCGTGGCGCCGCCGGAGATCACCACCCGGGACATCTACATCGGCATCATCCCGTTCGTGATCATCCAGCTTTTCGCCCTGGTGGTGCTTTGGTATGTGCCGGGGCTTGCGACCGCGCTGCCCCATGCGCTTTATGGGGGGCGATGAGGACCGCATGAAAGCCGCCGAACTGTTCGACCTCAAGGGCCGCGTGGCGCTGGTGACCGGCGCGTCCGGCGGGCTTGGCCTGCGCTTCGCTGAGGTGCTGGCGGCGAACGGTGCGTCCGTGGCGCTGGTGGCGCGCCGCGCCGACAAGCTCAAGGTGGCCAGGGAGACAATCGAGAAGGCCGGGGGCAAGGCCATCGCCATCGAGGCCGATGTGCTCGACCGCGCCGCGATGAACCGCGCCTTCGATCAGGCCGAAAAGGTGCTCGGCACCGTCACCATCGTCGTCAACAACGCAGGCGTCGCCCATTCCACCCGCGCCACCGACGTCACCGCCGACGAATGGAACCACGTCGTCCGCACCAATCTCGACGCGGTGTTTTTCTGGGCGCAGGAGGGCGCGCGCCGGATGCTCGCCGCCAACAAGAAGGGCGCCATCGTCAACATCGCCTCGGTGCTGGGCTTCGGCGTGTCGAAGGGCACCATCGCCTACGCCACCGCCAAGGCCGGCGTGATCCAGATGACCAAGGCGCTCGGCAATGAGCTCGCCTTCAAGGGCGTGCGCGTCAACGCCATCGCGCCGGGCTGGTTCGTCACCGACATCAACCGCGAATATCTGTCGAGCGAGCAGGGAAAGAAACTCACCCGCGACATCCCGGTCGGCCGCTTCGGCCAGGACGGCGATCTCGACGGCGCGCTGCTGCTGCTGGTTTCGGACGCGGGCGCTTACATGGCGGGCACCACCGTCGTCTGCGACGGCGGCCAGATGGTCGCGCTGCGCGGCTAGCCTCTCAACGTCATGCCCGGCCTTGTGCCGGGCATCCCGATTCATGGAGCAGTGCCGTGCCAATATGATCGGGATGGCCGGGACAAGCCCGGCCATGACGGTGCTAATGTTGGGTCTGTATTAGCCGGGAACCGTCGCTATGGACTTCACGCTGCCGCCTGAGATCGAGAGCCTTCGCCTGCGCACCCGCGCCTTCGTCGAGGAGCATGTGCTGCCGCTCGAATCCGATCCGATGAATTTCTCCGAGCACGAGAACATCCCGGATGCGCGGCTCGCGCCGGTCCGTGAGAAGGCGAAGAAGGCCGGGCTCTGGGCGCCGCAGTCGCCGAAGGAATACGGCGGCATGGACCTGCCGATGGTAGCCTGGGCGGTGATGTACGAGGAGGCGGCGCGCTCGCTGTTCGGCCCGCTCGTGTTCAACTGCATGGCGCCCGACGACGGCAACATGAACGTGCTGAAGAAGCTCGGCACCCCGGCGCAGAAGGACAAATGGCTCAAGCCCATCGTCGAGGGGAAGGTTCGCTCGTCCTTCGCCATGACCGAGCCCGCGCCCGGCGGCGGCTCCGACCCGAGCATGATCAAGACCTATGCCGAGAAGAAAGGTGACATCTGGAAGATCTACGGCCGCAAGTGGTTCATCACCGGCGCGGATGGCGCATCGCATTTCATCCTCGCGGCGCGCACGTCGGACGATAAGCGCAAGGGCATCACCACCTTCCTCTATCACAAGGACCAGCCCGGCTGGAAAATCGTGCGCCGTATCGAGATCATGGGCCCCGAGGAGCACGGCGGCCATTGCGAGCTCGAGTTCGACGGCCTCGAGGTGCACGAGAGCGATATCCTTTCCGGCATCGGCGACGGCCTCAAGGTCGTGCAGGTGCGCCTCGGCCCCGCGCGGCTCACTCATTGCATGCGCTGGCTCGGCTGGTCGAAGCGCTGCATGGAGATCGCGCAGGAGTACGTCAATCGCCGCGAGGGCTTCGGCGTCAAGCTCGCCGACCGCGAGAGCGTGCAGATGAAGCTCGGCGAGGTCGGCCACAACATCCAGATCGGCCGGCTGCTCACCATGCACGCCGCCTGGAAGCTCGATCAGGGCGATTATGCGCGGAAGGAAGTGTCGATGGCCAAGGTCCACATGGCCAACACACTGCACCAGGCCGCCGACGTCGCGATCCAGCTCCAGGGCGCGCGCGGCTATTCCAAGGACACCGTGGCCGAATGGGTCTATCGCGCCGCCCGCGCCGCGCGCCTGGTCGATGGTGCCGACGAGGTGCACAAGATGGTGCTGGCGAAGTTCATGCGTGAGGAAGGCCGCGATTTCTGGCGCTGGAGCGCGGGGAATAGGGTGTAGATCGCCGCGCGACGGCTCTAGCTGACCCGCTGCGGCCGTGCGCCTGACGCCGCCGCCTGCTGTGTCGGCGCGGCGTCGATCCCGCTGCCGTCGTCAATCAGATGCTCCGGCCGGATGATGCAGGTCCAGACCAGTCCCTCCGGCTTGAACTCGAGCGTGCCTTCGCCCAGCGCGTTGACCGTGACGCGCTCCAGCACGAAGCGCCAAAGCCCTTCTTGCTCGGCACGATCACCGGCGGCCCGCCGCGCTCGCGCCACGTAAAGCGAAGATTGCGCTCGCCGTCCTGCGCCGTCTCCCGCGCCCAGTCGATGCTGACCTTGCCGGCCGCCACCGACAGCGCGCCGTATTTCGAGGCATTGGTCGCAAGCTCGTGCAGCGCCAGCGCGACGTTCTGAACCGCTTTGGTGCGCAGCATGATCCTCGGCCCGCGGCAGTCCACCTTTTCCATGCCGAAGGCGGCAAGCTGCGCCCGCACCAGGTCGTCCAGGTAGGCGCCGCTCCACTGCTGCTCGACCAGGAGATCGTGCGCGTCCGCCAGCGCCTGGATGCGCGAATTGAACCGCGATTCGAACTCCTCGAACGACGAGGTGTGGCGCGAGGTCTGGCGCGCGATCGCCAGCACGATGGCGAGCAGGTTCTTCGAGCGGTGCGATAGCTCCCGCATGATCAGCCGGACGTGGGCCTCGCGCTCCCGGTCGTGTTGCTCGAAGACCCGCGCCGTGGAGGCGATCGCATCGAGCGTGCGGTCGGCCTCCAGCAGGCCGGTGTTCGAGAACGTGATCGTCCGGCGCAGCATCAGCGCATGGGTGCCCTGCTCGATCCGCTCGATCGGCCGGGCGATCCGCCGCGCCGCCCAGACCGCCAGCAGCAGGCTGAGCAGCGTCGTCGCGCCGCCGGCGAGGCCCGCGATCATGATGGTGTCCCAGATAGGCGCCTCGAACAGCGTCTGTTCCGCGGCAAGCCCCATCACCCATCCGCTGATCGGCGAGGTGACATGGGCGGTCGCCATCGCGCGACTTCGAGCGACTTCGTTTCGTTCCAGCCCACCGTGGATCGGCGCGCGGCGGAGCGAAAGTCCTTCGACGCCGGCCGGCCGACATTCTGCTCGTGGTTGAGCGAGCGCGCGATGAAATTTCCGTTCCGGTCGATCAGTGTCTGTCCGGGAACATATTGAATCCTATGAATCATTTGTGATTCAAAAGTGGTGGCCTGGTTCGAGGAGGGTCACCGATGTGGACGACGCAGAACCGCAGACGTTACGACCGCAGCGCCTTGCGATACCCGAGCGCTGACCAACGACGAATGGGCGTATGTCGATCCGTTGATCCCGCCAGCCAGGCGTGGCGGCAACAAGCGCCACGTCGACGTGCGCGAAGTGATGAACGGGATC
>SHVN01000095.1 GCA_009694215.1 Xanthobacteraceae bacterium | reverse complement strand
TTGAGACGCCTTGGGAATAGCCATCGGGAAATGCACCGGCAAGGTTACAGGTCCGAGGGGACATTCCCCGATATACAATGACTTGTCTATGGCTCACTGCGGCGTCGGAGCCATTGCTCGCGGCCTTTCAGTTCCCCTAGAGTCGGTGGGGTGAGAGTAGGCTAGGAGGGACGTCCCATGAAGCAGCTTCGCATTCTGCTGGCCTTGGCCGGCGCGCTGATCATCTCGGCGTCCGCGGCGGCGGACGAATGGCCGTCGCGCCCGGTGCGCATGGTCAACACCTTCGCCGCCGGCGGCACCGCCGACGTTCTGACGCGGTTGGTGGCCGAGCACCTGAGCGGCGTCTACAAGCAGCAGTTCTTTGTCGAGACGCGGGCCGGGGCGGCCGGCACCATCGGCGTGAAGTCGGTCGCCGACTCCCCGCCTGACGGCTACAATTTCGCGCTCACCAACATCACCCATCTGGTGCTCACGCCGATCAGCAACCCCAAGCTCGGCTACGATCCGCTGCGCGACCTCACCAACATCGCCTATATCGCCGGCTCCCCGATCGTGCTCTCGGTCAACGCCAAGGGCGGCGTGAACACGCTCAAGGACTTCATCGAGCTTGGCAAGAAAAGCGACAGGGGGCTCACCTATTCCTCGTCCGGCGTCGGCAGCTCCGGGCAACTCGTTACTGAAGCCTTTGCCAAGAATGCCGGCATCAAGATCGAGCACGTGCCCTACAAGGGCGCCTCGCAGGGCATCATGGATCTGGTCGCGGGCCACATCTCCTTCTCGGCGCAGACCCTGTCCTCCACCGCCGCACAAATCCGCGGCGGCGCGCTGACGGCGATCGCGCATTCCGGCAAGGAGCGTTTCCCGGATTTCCCGGACGTCCCGACGCTCAAGGAGATGGGCTATGACATGGTCGCCACCACGTGGTTCAGCATTTCGGGCCCGGCGAACCTGCCCAAGGACATCACCGAAAAAATGAATCGGGAGATCATTCGCGCGGTGTCGAAGCCCGAGGTGCAGGCGCGCCTGCGCCAGGACGGGCTCGTGGCCGAAATGATGTCGGTCGAGGAACTCAAGAGCTACATCCTGGCCGAGACCACACGCTGGAGGCCGGTGCTCGACCAGCTCGGACTGATCGGTAAGTGACAATTCACACATCTAGGCGGAACGTCATGACGTCGAACATCAGCAGGCGAGGTTTTCTGGGCACGGGCGCGGGAGCAGCCGCGTTGTCCGTTACGGGGCTTCGCCCCGCCCATGCGGCATTTCCCGAGCGCGGCGTCACCGTAGTCGTGCCCTACACCGCCGGCGGCGGCAGCGACGTCTCGGCGCGACTCCTCGCCAGAGATATCGAGCCCATCCTGGGCCATCCGGTCACGGTGGAGAACCGCTCCGGCGGCGGCGGCTGGATCGGCTGGGGCTCGCTCGCCGCGTCCAAGCCCGACGGCTACACCATCGGCTACGTCAACGCGCCGAGCATTTTCGCCGGCTATCTCGACAAGTCGCAGGGCGGCGCACGCAAGGAAAACCTGGAGAGCTTCACGCCGCTAATCAACCACGTGGTCGACTACAATCTCTGGGCGGTGAAGAACGACAGCAAGTACAAGACCGTCCAGGACGTTATCGAGGACGGCAAGAAGCGGCCGGGCGTGATCACCTTCACCGGCGGCGGCTACGGCACCGACGACCACATCGCGCTGCTCGGCATCGAGGCCGCGACCGGCGGCAAGTTCTCCATCGTGCATTTCCGCGGCACGTCCGAGGGGAAGACGGCGGCGCTGGGCGGGCACATCGACATCATGGCGGTCAACGTCAGCGAGGTGGCCGAGGACATCAAGGCGGGCCAGATCCGCGGCCTGGGCGTGATGTCGCCGACCCGCTCCAAGTTCATGCCCAACGTGCCGACGTTCCGCGAGCAGGGCTTCGACCAGGTCTGGGCGGTGTCGCGCGGCATTGCCGGGCCGGCTGGATTGCCGAAGGACGTCGAAGCGGCGCTGATCGCCGCGCTCGACAAGGCGATCGGCCTGCCGGAGCACCGCAGCAAGGCCGAGGCGCTGTCGCTCGATCCGTCGCCAATCAAGGGTGACGCCTATCGCAAGTTCTTGAAGGACAACGAGCAAGCCACCAAGAAGCTGATGAACTGGTAGCCCTAAGCCTTCCTGATCGTGAACGTCAGCACGCGGCCCTTCTTGCCGCTGCTCTCCAGCTTGTCGCCGGTTTCACGTAGCAGGTTGGGGATATCGATCGACACCAGCGGATCGGTGCATTCGACGACGAGCAATTCGCCCGCCGCCATCCGGGACAGGAGCTTGCGGGTCTTGAGGACCGGTAGTGGGCATTTCAGCCCACGCATGTTGACCGCGGACGGCTTCGCCGCAGCTTGGGCCTTGGTCTTTCTGGCCTTCGATTCCGTCATGGACTCAGTCTCTTGACCGTGATCGGGCGACACTGGACACCCCGGCCTGAGCACGTCAAGTTCCCCGCATGGTTGCGGATTCCGAAATCCAGCGGATTGCACGGCTGACGCCGCTCGCCGACGTGCTGGCCAGCTTCGACCTGTCGGTCGAGCCGGTTGAGCCGCGCGAGGAAGCCGTGTCGAAGGCACTCGGCCTGACGCTGGCCACCAGCGCGGTGATCGCCGACGGCCATCCCCAGGCCGCGCTAGCGTTGCGCGACGGTTTTGCCGTGCGATCGGACATGACGCTGGACGCATCGCCCTATGCGCCGGCGCCGCTGTCTCCCGCGCCGCCCCGCATCGATGCCGGCGAGCCCATGCCCGCGGGGACCGATGCGGTTGCGACCCTCGACGCCGTGGAAATGCGCGGCGCTCAGGCCTCGGCGCTTGCCGCCGTTGCTTCCGGAGAGGGCGTGCTGACCGCGAACGCCGACGCCGGCGCCGGACTTCAGTTGCGCCTCGCCGGCGCCCGCCTGCGGCGGATCGACGTGGCGCTGCTCACAGCCCTCGGCGTCGAGCGCGTGCTGGTCCGCGAACCGCGCGTCCGCGTGGTGCGCGCGAGCGCGGGCGAGATCGTTCGCGGCGCCGCCACGTTCATCGCCAGCGCCATCGACGGCGAGAGCGGCGCCGCAGCTACCGGCGACTCGACGCTCGAAGCCGTGCTGAACGACGACAGCGCCGACATGGTCGTCGCCATCGGCGGCACCGGCAGCGGCCGCAACGACGCAAGCGTCCGCACCCTCGCCCGCATCGGCAAGGTCGCCTTCCACGGCATCGGCATCGCGCCGGGCGAGACCACCGCCTTGGGATTTGCCGGCACGCGGCCGGTGCTGCTGCTGCCGGGCCGGATCGACGCGGCGCTGGCCGGCTGGCTCACCATCGGCCGCCGCATGCTGGCGCGACTGGCGTTTCGCCTGATCGAGGAGCAGCCGTTCACGGCCGAGCTTGCGCGCAAGATCGCTTCGCCGCTGGGCCTCGCCGAGGTCGTCGCCGTGCGCCGCCGCCTCGGCAGGGTCGAGCCGGTTGCGTCCGGATACCTCTCGATGCAGGCGCTGGCGCAGGCCGAAGGCTGGATCCTCATTCCGGCCGACAGCGAGGGCCATGCGCCCGGCGCGCGCGTCGTGGTAAGGCCCTGGCCATGACAAGCGAGCCCAAAGCCTCGCGCGCCGAAAGCGAGCTTCTTGCCGCGGTCCGCCAGGCGGCGCGCCAGGAGCAGTTTCTCGAAGTCGTCTCCGCCGAAGAGGCGCGCAAGCGCTTCGAAGGCCATCTCGATCTCACCCCCCTGCCCGGCGAGCGCGTCACGCTTGCAGCCGCGCTCGGCCGCGTGCTGGCGAATGATCTCGCGGCGCCGATCGACGTGCCGCCGTTCGACCGCGCCAATGTCGATGGCTTCGCGCTGCGCGCGGCCGACTCTACCGGTGCCGCGGAAAACACTCCGAAGCAGATCGCGCTCAACGCCGAAGTGATCGCCTGCGGACACGCGCCGAAAGTCGAGGTAAAGCCCGGCACCGCCACCACCATCGCCACCGGCGGCGTGGTGCCGCGCGGCGCCGACACAGTGGTGATGATCGAGCACACCGAGCTGATCGAGAGCGTGCCCGCCATCGAGCTGCGGCGAGGCGTGACGCCGGGGCAGTTCATCTCCTATGCCGGCTCCGACATCGCCCGCGGCGAGACCTTGATGCGCAAGGGCCAGAAAATCGGCTCGCGCGAGATCGGTATGCTGGCCGCCTGCGGCCTCGCCGAAATCGACGTGGTGCGGCGACCGAAGGTTGCCGTGCTCTCCACGGGAGACGAGCTGGTGGCGCTTGGCGAAAGCCTCCGGCCGGGCGGCGTCTACGATTCCAACGGCGCGATCCTTGCCGCCGCCATCGCCGAGGCGGGCGGCGAGCCGGTGCCCAGCGGCTCTTTCCCCGACGATGCCGGTAAGCTCGAACAGGCGGTGCGCCGTGCGCTCGCCGATTGCGACATGGTCGTTCTTTCGGGCGGCACGTCGAAGGGCGCGGGCGATCTCTCGCATCGCGCGGTCTCGCAGCTCGGCCAACCCGGCATCCTGGTGCATGGCGTGGCACTCAAACCCGGCAAGCCGCTCTGCCTCGCGGTCGTTGACGGCAAGCCGATCGCGGTGCTGCCGGGCTTCCCGACCTCGGCGATCTTCACCTTCCACGCTTTCGTCGCCCCGGTGATCCGCGCCCGCGCCGGGCTGCTGCCCGAAGCCGCGGAAACCATCGAGGCGCGCGTGCCGGTGCGCATCGCCTCCGAGATGGGCCGCAAGGAGTTCGTGCTGGTGTCGCTTGTCTCCGGCGAGCACGGCGCCGTGGCGTTCCCCTCGGCGAAAGGCTCCGGCGCGGTGACGAGCTTCTCCCAGGCCGACGGCTTCATCGAGATCGACGCGCTGGCAAGCGCGCTCGATGCCGACACCCAGGCGCGCGTCACCTTGATCGGCGATTCCGCCCGCGCGCCCGACATCGTCATCATGGGCAGCCATGACATCGCGCTCGACGTCGTGGTCGGCGCGCTGGCGGAGCAAGGCTTCTCCGCGCGCACCATCGCGGTCGGCAGCCAGGGCGGCGTCGCGGCGGCGCAGCGCGGTCAGTGCGACGTGGCCCCCGTGCATCTGATCGACCCGGCGACGGGCGAGTACAACAAACACCTGCTCTCGCCGGGGATTTCGCTGGTCAAAGGCTGGCAGCGCATGCAGGGCGTGCTGTTCCGGCCCGGCGACAAGCGGTTCGAGGGCAAGGGCGCCGAGGCCGCGGTGAAGGGTGCGCTGGCTGATCCATCTTGCTTGATGGTCAACCGCAACGCCGGCGCCGGCACCCGCGTGCTGATCGACAAGCTCGTCGCGGGCTTGCGGCCGCCGGGCTACGCCAACCAGCCGCGCTCGCACAACGCGGTCGCCGCGGCGGTCGCCCAGGCACGCGCCGACTGGGGCGTGGCGATCGAGCCGGTGACGCGGATGTACGGGCTGGGCTTCCTGCCGCTCACCCCCGAGCATTACGACTTCCTGCTGGTCGAGAGCCGTCGCGACCGTCCGGCGGTGCAGGCGTTTTTCGCCGCGCTGCGCGATCGCCGAACCAAGGACCGGATCAAGGCGCTCGGCATGCAACCGGCCGATGACTAGAAATTTGCTATAAGAGGCCGATGACAGACCCCATGCGGATCATCGGCCTCGCCGGCTGGAGCGGCTCGGGCAAGACCACGCTGGTCACCAAGGTGCTGCCGCGCCTGATCGCGCGCGGCTGCCGGGTGTCGACGATCAAGCACGCGCACCACGGCTTCGACCTCGACCAGCCAGGCAAGGATTCGTTCATGCACCGCACCGCCGGCGCGACCGAGGTGGTCATTAGCTCCGCCAAGCGCTTCGCCATCCTGCACGAGCTGCGCGACGACCCGGAGTGGGATCTGCCCGACCTGCTGGCCAAGCTTTCGCCGGTCGATCTCGTGCTGGTCGAAGGCTTCAAGCGCGATGCCTTCCCGAAGCTCGAAATTCATCGCGTGGCCAACGGCAAGCCGCTGCTCCAGCCGGACGACCCGCACATCGTCGCCATCGCCTGCGACACGCCGCTGCCGAAGGCCGGCGTGCCGGTGATCGATCTCAACGACATCGAAGGGGTCGTCGATGTCCTGCTCAAGCACGCCGTGCCGCTGCAACCCGTTGCGGCCGCCATGCGGAGTGCGTGATGGCGCAGCTCACCGACGATTGCTTCGCCTTCTCCGGGCCGCTGCTGCCGATCGCCGACATGGAGCGGATGATCGCCGAGCGCGTTCAGCCGGTGACTGAGACGGAAAGCGTGAAGCTTGCTGCTGCGCGCGGGCGCGTGCTGGCCGCCGACGTCATCGCGTCGCTCGATCTGCCGCCGTTCGACAACTCCGCCGTCGATGGCTATGCCGTGCGGCACCGCGATCTCGCGGCCCAATCCGAAACCAGGCTTGCGATCGGCGGGCGCCTGACCGCCGGCAGCGCCGCGGCAAAGCCGGTCGGCAGGGGCGAGGCCATCCGCATTTTCACCGGCGCGCCGATGCCCAATGGCGCCGACACCGTGTTCATGCAGGAGGACGTCCGCGCCGAAAGCGACGCCGTCATCGTGCCGGCGGGACTCAAGGCCGGCGCCAACCGGCGTATCGCCGGCGAGGACGTCCGCAAGGGCTCGGTCGTGCTGCCGGCCGGCCGGCGGCTCGCTGCGCAGGATGTGGCGCTCGCCGCCGCGGTTGGGCTGACGACGCTCCAGGTGCGGCGGCGCGTGCGCGTCGCACTGTTCTCGACCGGCGACGAGATCGTCGAGCCGGGCGAGCCCCGGCCCGCCGCCGCGCTCTACGACGCCAACCGCACGCTGCTCGACGGCATGCTCGAACACCTTGGCGCCGAAGTCACCGACCTCGGCATCATCAAGGACGACCCCGCCGCGCTGGAGAAGGCTATCGCCGCCGCCGCGAAGAACCACGATCTGGTGCTGACCTCGGGCGGAGTCTCGACCGGCGAAGCCGACCATGTGCGCAGCGCCGTGGAAAAGGTGGGACGCCTGGTGTTCTGGCGCGTGGCGATCAAACCCGGCCGGCCGGTGGCGATGGGCGTGATCCGGGGCGCGAGCGCGGGAGACGGTGCGGCGTTCGTCGGCCTGCCGGGAAATCCGGTCGCGGCCTTCGTGACCTTCGCCCGCGTGGTCCGCCCGCTGCTGCTGCGCCTCGCCGGCGCCAATCCCGAGCCGCTCACCGCGCTGCCGGTCAGGCTGGCCTTCCCTTACAAGAAGAAGACCGGCCGCCGCGAATACGTGCGCGTCGCGCTGCGCCCCGGCGCCGACGGTATCATCGAGGCGATCAAGCACCCGCAGGAGGGAGCGGGCGTCATCACCTCGCTCACCGAGACCGACGGGCTTGCGGAACTCTCCGAAGACACGACGACGTTCGAGCCCGGCGCCACGGTCGGCTTCCTCTCCTACGCGACACTGATGGGCTAAGCGTCCGGGAACCGGATCGCCAATCGCTCCGCTGCGGCGGCATCCTCCGGCGTGTTGACGTTGAAGAACGGATCGACCGGCTCAGCCGGCCAGTCGGCGAGCGCGATGCCGTGCCGCGCGGTCCACAGATCGATCTTGCGCAGATCCTCCTGCGTCAGCGCATGCCGCAGATCGGCGCGCAGCGCAACCGGCCAGAGCCCCACGACCGGATGGCGCCATTCGCCCGAGCGGGCGCAGGCGAGCGGCCGGCCGGAGGCGGCACGCGCCCGATCCAGACGCACCACGAGATCGCGCGGCAGGAACGGGCAATCGCCCGGCACGCTGACGACGGTGGCGACATCGGGCGCATGGACCGCGGCCCAGTCCAGCCCGGCAAGAATGCCCGCAAGCGGGCCGGCGAAGCCCGGCACGTCGTCGGCGATGACCGGCAGCCCGGTTTCGGCAAAGCGCGCCGGATCGCCGTTGGCGTTGAGGATGATACGCATGCATTGCGGCCTGAGCCGTTCGAGCACGCGCGAAAGAATGGTCGCGCCGCCAATGCGCGTCAGCGGCTTGTCGCCGCCGCCCATGCGGCGCGCGAGCCCCCCGGCCAGCACGAGACCCAGCGTCGGGGTCTCAGTCGCCATTGTCAGTCATCATGGACGGCCGCTTTGCGCCGGTGCTTGGCGCTCTCGTCCTCGACATAGGCGAGGTCCTGGTCGAACACGATGCGGCCCTCGCCGGCGAGCGCGGTGAAGCGTTTTCCCCGCGCGCGGCCGATCAGAGTGAGGTTGGCCTTGCGCGCCAGCTCGACGCCCCACGCCGTGAAGCCCGAGCGCGACACCAGGATCGGAATCCCCATGCGAACGGTCTTGATAACCATTTCCGAGGTCAGCCGGCCCGTCGTGTAGAAAATCTTGTCGTCGGGGCGCACGCGGTGCTTGAACATCCAGCCCGCGATCTTGTCGACCGCATTGTGGCGGCCGACATCCTCCATATAGACCAGCGGCCGGTCCTCGACCGCCAGCACGCAGCCGTGAATGGCGCCGGCTTCGAGATAGAGCGACGGCGTGGTGTTGATCTTGTTGGTTAGCGAATAGAGCCAGGAGGTACGAAGCTCGGCGTCCGGCAGCTTGATCGCCTCCAGCGCCTCCATCAGATCGCCGAACACCGTGCCCTGGGCGCAGCCCGAGGTCTGCACCTTCTTCTTCAGCTTCTTCTCGTAGTTGGTCCGGCGCCTGGTCCGCACCACCACCACCGCCAGGTCGTCATCGTAATCGACCGAGGTGATGATGTCGTTCATCTTGAGCATGTTCTGATTGAGCAGGTAGCCGATGGCGAGATATTCCGGATAATCGCCGATCGTCATCGCGGTGACGATCTCCTGCGAATTGAGGAAGATCGTCAGCGCGCGCTCGACCACCACCGCGGTCTCCACCTTGGCGCCGGTCTGGTCGATGCCGGTGACGCGCTCGGAGAGCCGCGGGTCGAGCGGGTCGGGCTGGATCAGATAGCCGTCTTTTTTCTTCTTTGCGGGCATGATTCTCGGCCGGTTGCTTCTAAACCCTATCACATCCCGCATCTGGGGATGAACCGGCCCGCTGGAAGGCAGAAAATCTCTGGCGTTTCGCGCGCCCCTATTCCAACCCGAACGACTTGAATCGCTCCCGGGATGCCGCGCTCGTGAGGAACGCCAGGAACGCGCGCGCGGGCTCCGCCACCGCATCCTTGCCAATCGCGCCGGCGTAGCCGTTCACATAGGCGATCTCCTGCGGCAGCGGCCCGACCACGCGCGTGCCGGGGACCGCGATGAACTCGCTGGTGAAGGTGATGCCGATCTCCGCCTGGCCCCGCAGCAGCGCGATAGCGCATTCGCGGCCGGTCTTACACAAAACGAGCTTGGGCTTCACCTCGTCGTAGAGACCCATGCGCCTGAGCAGATCGGCGAGATAGATGCCGGACGACCCGCCATGCGCCGGATCGTTTGCGGCGATCGAGCCGGCGTTGTGCAGCATCCGCTTGAAGCCTTCGACCGAGGCGATGTTCGGCATCATCATGCCGTCGCGCACCGCGACGCCGCAGGTGGCGCGGCCGAGGTCGGCGCGGCTGCCAGCAAGGAGGCGGCCCTCCTTCTCCAGCGCCTCGATCGCCGGGACCGACAGGATGATGACGTCGGTCTTCTCGCCGCCGGCGAAACGATCCCTGAGCGCGCCGACGGTGCTGAAGGCCAGTTCAACCTCATGCCCCGTGGCGCGCGCGAACTCCGGCGCAAGCTCGCTCACGGGCCCCTCCACCGCGCCCGCGCTCATGACCTTGATTTTCATTTTTTGTCAGCCACCACCAGCCGTCAGTCGTTGCCTTCCCAAGGCTTGGGATCGCGCATCATATAGGACCTGATGGCCGGATCGGGATCGCGGCCGACCAGCTCGCCGCTGACATAAACGTCGTATGAACCGGGCGCAGGCTGGACCGCGGCGATGGGCGCGCGGTGGGCCGTCTTCTTGCGCTTCTTGGATGCAGCCTCGGCCGGCGCGGCAATTGCGACGGAAATCAGGGCTGCTACGACAACTGCGAGTTTCATGCGAATCTCCTTCCAGCAATGCCCGGCAGGCATGATACCCCCCATGAGCAAACACGCCGAGCCCCGCCGCTATTCCTTCAGCCCGGCAGGAAAGCGGTCCGGTCCGTAGCCGTGTCGGTGATCGTCTCCACCGGAGCGCCGTACAGCGCCTCCAACTGCGCGCGGTTGAGCACCGCGCCGATGGCGCCTTCGGCAATCCGGACGCCGTCGCGCAGCAGATAGGCGCGATCGGCCGCCCGCATGGCATGGTTGGGATCGTGGGTGGTGAACAGGACGCCGTGCCCTGCCGCCGCCAGCGCGCGGATCTCGCGCATCACCTTGCCCTGGTTCCCGAAGTCGAGGCTCGCGGTCGGCTCGTCGAGCACGATGAACTGCGGCTCCTGGGCGAGCGCGCGGGCGAGCAGCACAAGCTGCCGCTCGCCGCCGGAGATCATGGTGTAGGGCCGCTCGCGCAGATGCGCGATTCCGAAACGCTCCAACGTGCCTGCGGCGATGGCGCGGTCGGCGGCACTCGGGCGGCTGAACAGGTTGCCGTGAGCGGTGCGGCCCATCAGCACCACCGCTTCGACGGTGAAGGCGAACGTGGCGACATGCGACTGCGGCACATAGGCGATCAGACGCGCACGCTCGCGGCTGGCGTAGCTTGCGAGCGCGCGTTCGCCGAGCCGCACCTCGCCGGCCTTGGGCGCGAGCAGGCCGAGCAGCGTCTTGAGCAGCGTGGTCTTGCCGCCGCCGTTCGGTCCGAGCAGCGCCAGCACCTCGCCGGTTGCCAGCGCCACGTCGAGATTGTGCCCGACCGTGCGGTCGCTGTAGCCGATGGTGAGATCGTGGCCCGAGAGGATCATGAGGACCACGTCTTCGAAACGCTGGCGAGCAGCCAGATGAAGAACGGCGTACCGACCAGCGCGGTGAGAATGCCGAGCGGGATTTCGATCGGGGCCACGGTGCGCGCCAGCGTATCGATGACCAGCAGGAACCCGCCGCCGAGCAGCGCCGCGGCCGGAATGAGCCGGGCGAAGTCGGGACCGACCAGCGTGCGCGCGATATGCGGCACCACGAGGCCGACCCAGCCAATGATGCCGGCGGTGGCGACGCTCGCCGAAGTCACCAGCGTCGCCGCGGCGACGATAACGATGCGCAGCGGCCCGGTCGGCAGGCCGAGCGCCCGCGCTTCCTCGTCGGGCAGCGACATCACGTTCATGCGCCAGCGCAGCGCCACCAGAACGAGCGTGCCGATCGCAACCGGGCCGAACAGCGGCACGAGATCGGCGACGCTGGTGGCGGCGAGGCTACCCAGCAGCCAGAACGTCATCGCCGGAAGCTGGTTGTAGGGGTCGGCAAGATATTTCACGAGGCCGACGCCGGCGCCGAGCAGCGAGCCGATCACCACTCCGGTAAGCACCAGCACCAGGATCGGGTCGCGCGTCCGCACCGCCGAGCCGATCATGTAGACCGCCGCGACCGCGACGAGCCCGCCGGCGAAGGCGAAGGCCTGGATCGCGAACACGCCGAGCGAGAAATAGATGCCGAGCACAGCGCCGAGCGCCGCGCCCGACGACGCGCCGAGTAGGTCGGGCGACACCAGCGGATTGCGGAACAGCCCCTGGAACGCCGTGCCGGCGACCGCGAGCGCCGCCCCGACCAGCGCCGCCGCCAGCACACGCGGGCCTCGCACCTGCCAGATCACGTTCTCCACCGCCGCCGGAACGTCCGCCGCGCGGCCAGTAAGCTTGGCGGCGATGACGTTGAAAAGATCGGCAAGACCCACGGGATAGCGCCCGACGGTGAATGCCAGCAGCAGTCCGGCGATGAGGACGGCGAGCGCGATCAATAGTCCAGGAGTGGCCGAACGGGTCATCGGAGCAAAATATCAGTCCCGACCCGCCAGCACATGCTCGATTTGCGCGGCGGTCGGCGTCACATGATAGAAGCGCGTGTAAAAGTCGCGGGTGAGCGCGCCAATGTCCTCGGGGAATTGCTCCGGATAGAGGATTTTCGCAAGCCACCACAGCCCGATCAGCCGGTTCACCGACGGCGGAAAATCGACCCAGCCGAACGGCATTTTCGGCGACAGATGCACGCGACCTGCGCGCACCGCGGCGATGGACCCCCACACCGGATCGCCGCGGACGCCCGCGGCAAAATCGCGATCGATGGTGACGATGACGTCGGGATTCCACAAAAGCACCTGCTCGACGGACACGATCGCAAGCCCGCCCTTGCGCTCGGCCGCAACATTGCGCGCGCCGAGGAAGTCGATGGTCTCCACATTGATCGAGCCGCCGAGTCCGGTTTCGAGCCCGCGCGGGCCGCGCGCGTAGTACACGCGCGGCCGCCGGTCCTCGGAAATTTTCTCGACCCGCCCCTTGATCGCCGTCATGGTCTCGTCGGCGTAGCGCGCCAGCGCCTCGGCCGCCGCCTGGCGATGCGTGAGTTCTCCGAGCTTGCGGTAGGTCGCCGCGATGGCGTCGAAGCGGCCGTCAAGCAGCGCGTAGGGAATGCCGGTCTGCTCCTGCACGCGCGTGGCAAGCGAGACGAACGTCGGATTGGTCGAGCCGACGTCGAGAATGAGATCGGGCTTGAGCGCGAGCACGACTTCGAGGTTTGCGGTGTTGCCGCGCCCGGTGATGCGGCCGACCTCTGGCCGGGCACAGATGTCCGGCAGCAAGTAGACGCACTCCTCCGGCCGGTTGGCGCGTGGCCAGCCGATGAGGAGTTCGGGCGCCAACGTATAGAGCAGGATCGCGGCCGGCGGCCCGGCCGGAAACACCCGTAAAACCTTGTCGGGTATCGGCACCGCGCGGCCGGCGGCGTCGCTCACCGCCGCGGCGCGCGCGACATCTGGCGCAAGCAGAGCCGCGGCAAGCCCGGCGATCAGCGTACGGCGGTCGGGCTGCATCAAACTCTCACGGCTTGCGGCGACGGATCGATGTTTTCCTCGGCTCGGCGGATTTCGGCGCCGATTTTTGCAAGGCGGCTTCGAGCCCGCGCAATCGCTTCTTCGCAGCCACCTCGGCCGCCGTCTCGATGGCGCGATAGTCGCGAACCAGTTCCGCGCCAAATTCGGTGAGCGCCGCCCCGCCGCCCTGCGAACCTCCTGGCCGGGCGTTCACCACCGGGTGGAGGAAGCACTGGTTCATGTCGTCGATCAGCAACCATGCCCGGCGATAGGACATGCCGAGCGTCCGGCCGGCCTGCGAGATCGAGCCGGTGCGGTCGATGGCTTCGAGCAGGCGGATTTTTCCGGGGCCGATCGAACGGCCCGGCCCGAAATCCACACGCAAGGTCAGTCTGGTGTCGCTCAAGGTGCCCGCTCCGGTGTGGCAGCGGGACGATACATCGGATGGAGGCGACCGTCATTTTTGGCCGGGCGCGAACCCGTAACGGACCAGGATGCCTTGTCCGGCCGCAGAAAGAATGAACTGCGCCAGGCTTTGCGCCGCGGGCGAGGCGCCCAAAACCACCGTCAGGCCGTAGTCGGCGCCGACGGTGAGGTTGTCCGGCAACTCCACGATCTGCTGGGCCGGATTCTGGTTCTTCGCCTCGCGCGCCGCCGTGCAGTAGGCGAGGAAGATGTCGGCGCGGCCTTCCGCGACGTACCAGCCATACACCGAACGGTCCGGCGGCAGCCCGGCGCTGGCGGGCCCGCCGCTGAGCTGGAGCGCCTTGGCCTCCAGCGCCGTCTGCGCGCCGGACTTGATCGCCTGCGCCTTGAGGAACACCTCGAAGGCATAGTCGCCCGACGGATCCGCCTTCGGCGTCGAAGTGCCGAGCTTGATCGCCGGATCGAGCATGCGGTCGAGGAGACCGGCGCTCTCGACCTTGAGCCCGGGCTTCACCAGCGCGCACAGCTTGTTTCGGGCAAACAGCAGCACCGGCCCGCTTTTCTTCGCGCCGCTGAGCGCCTGCGGATGCTCCATGTTGGCCGACGCGAACAGGTCGGCCTTGGCGCCGCCAGCGATCTCGTCCTTCAGAATTCCGGACGGGCCGAACTTTGCCTGCACCTGGTGCCCGCTCTGCGCCTCAAACGCCTTGGCGACCTCGGTCAAGGCCGCGCAAAGGCTGCCCGCGGCGTAGAGATGGACGATGTCGGCGTGCGCAGGACTGCTCATGGCGAGGATCGCGAGCAAAACAACAGGCAACCGTGCAACCGGCACGACGCACTCCCTCGCCCCGCTTGCGGGGAGAGGGTCGGGGTGAGGAGGTTGATGCGTTGAGAGTCGCGGAGACGCCCCCTCACCCGACCTGCTCGCTTTGCTCGCAAGTCGGCCTCTCCCCGCAAGCGGGGAGAGGTAAAGAGGCACGTGCGCCAGCATCTCACGCGCCCGGCACGCTGGCGTTGGCGAAGAACTGCTGCTGGCCGCCGATCTTGTAGTCCGTGATCGCCTTCTGGCCTTCGGCCGATCCCAGCCAGTCGACGAAGGCTTGGCCGAAGTCCTTTTTGACGTACGGGTGCTTTGCCGGATTCACCAGGATCACGCCGTACTGGTTGAACAGCTTGTTGTCGCCCTCGACTACGATATCGAGATCGTCGCGGTTCTTGAACGACAGCCAGGTGCTGCGGTCGGCAAGCACTTAGGAATTCAACGCCAACGCGGTGTTGAGGGCTGCTCCCATGCCCTGGCCGATCTCCTTGTACCAGGGACCCTTGTCGGCGCCCGCGATGTCGATGCTGGCGACCTTCCAGAGCGAGAGCTCGGCCGCGTGGGTTGCGGAGCGGTCGCCGCGCGAGATGAACGGCGCGGCCTTGGCCTTGATCGCCGTCAGTCCCTTGACGATGTTGGTCGTCGGCGGCAGCCACGACCCGCTGCTGGAATGGGCGCTGCGCGAAAGCGTCTCGGGGCTCGCGAGCCTACCGGAGGGCAGCGAATCGGGCCTCCGCCGGTTGGCCCGCGGCAACGTCATGGCGGCGGCCATCCACATGCACCGGCTGAAGGGCGACGACGGCGGCGCCAACGCCGACGCGGTGGCGAACGCGCCCGGGCTGCACGACGCGATGGTGATCGCATTCGCCCACTGCGAGCAGGGTCTCCTCGTCGCCCCCGGCAATCCGCTCAAGCTCACCG
>SHVN01000094.1 GCA_009694215.1 Xanthobacteraceae bacterium | reverse complement strand
CATCTTCGCCACGATCTCCGGCGGCGTCTTGGCCGGCATGAAAATCCCCATCCAGAACGTGTAGTCAGGATCGGGGTAGCCGGACCCCAGCGTGGTCAGGATGTCCGGCAAGGGCGACGCGCGCGCCGGGCTTGAGATCGCGAGACCCAGCAACCGGCCTTCCTTGATGTGCGGTATCGCGGTTGAGATCGGGCAGAAGTAGAAATCCACGCAGCCAGCGATCACCTCGGTCAGGCCCTCGGCGCCGCCCTTGAAGGGAATCATCACGGACTCAAACCCGGCGCTCACGCGGAACCGCTCCGCGCTCAGATGAACGGCGGAGCCTACGCCCAGCGCGGCATAGTTGGACATTTTGGGATCGACCTTGGCCGCCGCGACGTAATCCTTCACCGTCTTGAAGCCCTTCGACGGGGCCATGATCATCACATTCGGCACGCTGCCGATCGCGCCAACGGTCACGAAGTCGCAACCGATGTCGTAGTTGAGCTTCGAATAAAGAGCGGGGGTGATCGTGTGCGCCGAGGAATGCACCAGCATGGTGTAACCGTCCGGCTCGGCTCTCGCGACCATCGCCGAACCCAGCGTGCCGCCGGCGCCGGCGCGGTTCTCCACCACGATGCTCTGCCCAAGCTGCGACGCCATCTGCTCAAAAACGATGCGCGGCACGATATCGACCGCGCTTGCCCGGCCCGAAGGGAATGATGGCGTGAATGGGCTTCGATGGCCAGGTATCCGCAGAAGCGCTGGCAATCGAGGCGGCGATGAGGGCGGACGCGACGACAAGGGTACGGCGCACGATGAAGTCCTCCTTTGTTCCGGAGGAGCATCAAGCAAGAGCTATGCCGGTCCCAATTGCCGTCGTTCCGGGGCGCGAGCAAAGCGAGCGAACCTGGAATCCATAACCCCTGTGCTGATGACGAAAAACTGCGGGTTATGGATTCCGGATCGCCGCTTTCGCGGCGTCCGGAATGACGTGGCCGCGCCGCTCAAATGCGCGCGATGCCTGCGTCGGCGACGGTCTTCGTCCACTTCGCGATGTCGGAAGCGACGCGCGACCGGAAATCCGCAGACGTTGTAGGCCGCGCCTCGCCGCCGATTTTCTTCAGGCGCTCGACAGTTTCCGGCTCCTTCAGGAGCGCGACAACCTCGGCGTTGAGCTTTGCGCGCATTGCCTGGGGGATGCCGGCGGGCCCGGCGAGACCGAGCCAGGAGGTGACCGCATATCCCGGCACGCCCGCTTCCGCGAAGGTCGGGACATCGGGCAACGCGAAGAACCGCGACGGCCCGGTGATGCCGAACGCCCGCAGGCGGCCGTCTTTCACCATCTCGGCGACCACGGTCATGTTGTCCATGAATGCGTCGAGGCGCTGGCCCAGAAGATCGGTCGCGGCCTGCGGCGAGCCGCGATAGGGCACGTTCTGCACCTTGATGTCAGCGGTCGCGGCGAACAGTTCGAGCGCCAGATGCTGTCCCGTCCCGTTGCCGGGCGTGGCGCACAGGAGTTGGCCCTCCTTAGCCTTCGCCATCTGGATGAATTCCCGGAGGTTCTTCGCCGGATGATCGGGATAGGTGACGAACACGAAGGGAAAATCCGACAGCATGCTGACCCAGGAAAAATCCTCCAGCGCGTTATAGGGCAGCTTGTTGTAGATCGCGGCCGACACCGCGTGCCCGCCGGCGGCGAGAAACAGCGTCGCGCCGTCTGGAGCGGACCGCGCGACCTGCGCCGCCGCCGTGCTGCCGCCCGCGCCGGGCTTGGGCTCCACGACGACCTGCTGGCCGAGCCGGGCGCCGAGCCGCTCGGCGACGAGGCGCGCGGTGAGATCGACGTTGCCGCCGGGCGTGAAGCCGTGAACGATCGTGATCGTCCCTTCGGGCCGCGCCGACTGCGCAAGCGCTGGCGCGATGCCGAGCGCGGACAGACCTGCGATGGCCGAGCGGCGCGTAATTTTTCCGGTCATGATGAGTGGCCCTCCCTATCGATTCAATTCGGCGCCGTCGCGACGCGATAGTTTCCCTCGCGCATGATGCGCGCGCCGGATTCCTTCAGCTCGGCGGTGCGGCGCCGGAGCGTTGCGTCGTCGAACGTCAGCTTGCCACCCTGCTTGCGGATAACGCCGTCGACGATCACGGTGTCGACGTTGCCCGCGCCCGCGATCTCGACGATCGAATAGATCGGATCGTAGACCGGGGCCATGTTAACGTCGTCGGCGCGCAACATGACGATGTCGGCCTTCTTGCCGGGCGAGAGCGTGCCGATCCTGCCGTCCAACTTGAACGCCTTGGCACCGTTGACGGTCGCCCATTCCAGCGCCTCGCGGGATTTGACCGGGATCGACTTCAGGGGCGAGTTGCCGCGCGCCGCGTTGTTGCGGACTTCCTTGCCGCGCGCGAACAGGAGCGCCGCCTGCATCTCGCGGAAGATCTGGCCGGAGGTGTAAAGCTCGACGTCGATGCCGATGGAGGGCAAGCCGCCTGCCTCGCGGAACGCCGCCACCATCGTATCGCCGATGTGGTGATGCAATTCGACCAGCACGGTGGACGTCAGGCTGGCGCCCGAGTCCACCACCACGCGGAGATCGGCGTGGTCGTAGCTCGTGCCGTGGACGAGGTTGTGGTCGGGGCCGAGCAGCCCCGCCCTGGCCATCTTCACGTAGCCGTCCGGCACCACGCAGTCCTCGCGCCGCCGCGTATGCGACGACGACACAAGGCCGAATTCGCGCGCCATGCGGATGTCGTGCTCGACCACCTCCCAGGCGCCCCAGTCGGGGCCGAGGATCGCCATGGCGAGCGTGACGCGGCCGTCGTCACCGGCGAGCCGCCCCTTGCGCAGCGCCTCGATCCGCTCGCGCGGATGCGGGACCTGGGTAAACGGCGTGCCGGTTTCGAGACCGATCGGCTTCGCCGTGCCATGCGCGAACACCGCGCGGATGCCGCTGTCGATAAGGCCGTCCACCGCGCGCTCGGCGTGATCGAGGGTGGTGATGTTGTGGCACCAGTCCACCAGCGTGGTCACGCCCGCGTCGATCTGGGCGAGCGCCCCCATCAGGTTGGCGATGTAGTTGTCCTCGGGCTTGTAGCGCGTCGCGAGATTGGAATGGACGTGCTTGAAATAGTCGGCCGACAGCCACTCCGCGCCGATGCCGCGCAGCGCCGTCTCCCAGGTGTGCATGTGGGCGTTGACGAGACCGGGCATGACGATCTTGTCGGAGGCGTCGATCGTCTCGTCGGCGCCGGCGCCGAGATTGCGGCCGGCAGCCTCGATGGTGTTGCCGTTGTATAGGAGTTCGCCGCCCTTGATGTCGCCGATCTTCGGATCGAGCGTCACCAGCCAGCCGCACTTGATCAGAACACGTTTCATGGCGTCTCCGTCCCCGTGATTGCTATCAACGATACGGGCGGAACGCGGTCAAGAACAGATGAAAACGGGCAGCGGTAGACCTGCCGGAACCTCATCAATCGCGGCCGACCGGCAAACCTTTCCAGGAGCTTCCGGAGCGCCCTGCTCCGCGCACGTCAGTCATATTGCAGGGCCGCCTTCCGGACGACCTCCACGGCATCGCGGCACAACTGCACCATCGGGTCGCGGCCGCTGAGCCTGGCCAGTTTGATTTTCGCTTTCGCGGCATCGTATTTGTTCTGAATGACGAGCGGCACACCCTCGCGCTGAGCCAGTTCGACGCATTCCATCGGAACGGCGACCGGATACGTGACCTTCGCCATGGCGGGCGAGACCGTCACGAGTACGAGTGCGCCGAGAGGCGCACCAAAGATAAAAAAGCCCATCAAATTCACACCCTCCTTTCGCAGTAGCACACCCACCGCGCAGCCAGGCCTGGGGACAAATGGGGGGACGACCCGGCCGCGCGGCAGCAATTGCGTGAACGCTAGCGCGTCAGCCTTGTTCTCAATGCCGACTACAGCCCCAGCCGTGGGGCCTGATAAGGAATAGCGTCCGCAAGCTTCAGCCATTCGGCAGCTATTTCGCGTTGAATGATGCAAGACGCCTGCTCGGTCGCAAGCTTCGCCATTTGCAAACAATGCTCGGCGTAACACACGTAGTCCTTGTGCTTATCGATCGTTGAATTTGCCATTCATTTCTCCTGGGGCGACCCTTTGCTCGGGCAGAGATATGCGCTGAGTTCAATGGTGGAGCAGGGATTGCAGACGAGGCCTGCGAGCAACACGCGGGAGGCTGGCGACTGTAAGAAATGGATAGCAAGAAGCCGGGGATCGCCCCGGCCTCTTGTTGTGACGAGCGCTCTTAGTGCTTGTGAGCGACGCTCTTGGTATTCGCAGTCTCAGTCTGCTCGTGCGCGGACTTGGAGTGCTGCTGGGCTTGGGTTGAAAGCTCCTTGCCCTTCACATGGTCGTTCTTGCCATGCTGTTCGGCGGCAGCCCGATGGGACTTCGCCGCGGTCTCGTGTTGCTCGGCAGCTTTGGTGTGTGCCTGTTGCATCGTTTTTGTCTCCTTGGCCGGCAAATACCGGAAGGACAGCTTCGGCTGCAAAAGTGTTCACACCGCGCGGCATTGGTGTTCTTAAAAAGAAGCCGCCAGGGTGGAACCAAACCGACGCCAGCCTACTCCGCCGCGACCGCCGGCTTGTGCGGCGCCTCGCCCACCTCATCAAGCTGCGGTTCGAGCCGGCGCTTGAGCACGCGGTCGATGCGGTCGAGATAGACGTAGATGACGGGAGTGATGAACAGGGTGAGAAGCTGCGACAGGATCAGGCCGCCGACCACGGCGACGCCGAGCGGCTGACGAAGCTCGGCGCCCTCGCCCGAGCCGAAGGCGATCGGCAGCGCGCCGAAGATCGCCGCGAAGGTGGTCATCATGATCGGCCGGAAGCGCAGCAGGCATGCCTCGCGGATGGCGGCCTCGGCGCTCAGGCCGACGCGACGGCGCTCGATCGCGAAATCCACCATCATGATGGCGTTCTTCTTGACGATGCCGACCAGCATGACGATGCCGATCATGGCTATCACCGACAGCTCCATCTTGAACAGGATCAGCGTCAGCAGCGCGCCGATGCCCGCCGACGGCAGGCCGGAGATGATGGTGATGGGATGGATGAAGCTCTCGTAGAGGATGCCGAGCACCACGAAGGCGGCGAAGATGGCCGCGAGAATGAGGATGCCCTGGCCCTTCAGCGAATCCTGGAACACCTGCGCGGTGCCCTGGAAGCCGGTGCTGATCGTCGCCGGCAGGTTTGAATCGCGCTCGATATTCTGAATGGCGGAGACGGCGTCGCCGAGCGCAAAGCCAGGCGCGAGGTTGAACGAGATCGTCACCGCCGGCTGCTGGCCCTGGTGATTGACGAGCAGCGGCCCGACCGACGGCACCAGCTTGGTCACCGCCGACAGCGGGATCGACGTCCCCGCCGGAACGCCGGTGCCGGTGATGCCGGTGCCGGGGCCGGCGGCCGTGCCGGTCGCGGGCAGCCCTGCCCCCGGCCCGTTGGTCTTGACGTAGATGTTCTCCAGGCTCGACGGATCGGTCCGGAACTCCGGCTTGGTTTCCAGGATCACCTGGTAGTCGTTGCTCGGCGTGTAGATCGTCGCGACCTGCCGGTTGCCGAAGGCGTTGAACAGCTCCTGGCGGACCTGATCGATGGTGACGCCGTACACCGCGGCCTTCTCGCGATCGACGTCGATCATCACCTGCGGATTGGTGACGTAGAGATCGGTCGTCACGTCGAGCAGGCCCGGGACCTTGGAGATCTTCTCGCGCAGTTCAGGCGCGGTCGTATAAAGCGTCTCGGTGTCGCTCGATTGCAGCGTGTACTGGTACTGGCTCTTATTGATCCGCCCGCCGACGTTGATGTTCTGGATCATCTGGAAGAACACATTCATGCCGGTGACCTGGCCGGCCAAACGCCGCATGCGGGGAATGACTTCGCTCAAGGGGCCGCGCTCGGTCTTCGGCTTCAGCGCCACGAGCATGCGGCCGTTGTTGAGTGTGGAATTGGGGCCGCCGACGCCCACCGTCGAGTTGACGTAGAGCACGGCCGGATCCTTGCGGATGATCTCGGCGAGCCTGCGCTGCCGCTCGGCCATGGCGGGGAACGAAATGTCGGCCTGCGCCTCGGTGATCGCCAGCATGAAGCCGGTGTCTTCCTGCGGAAAGAAGCCCTTCGGGATGATGATGTAGAGCCAGACCGTGCCGGCGATCGTCGCGAAGGTGATCACCAGCATGATCGATTTGAACTTGAGCACCCGGTCGAGCGCCCATTCGTAGCTCTTGAGCCAGAAGTCGAAGGCGCGCTCGAAAATCTGCAGAATCAGCATCTGCTTCTTCTTCTCGCCGCCCTCGTTGTGGCCGCGCAGCACGCGCGCGCACAGCATCGGCGTCAGCGTCAGCGAGACGAAGCCCGACAGCACGATGGCGATCGCGATGGTCACCGCGAACTCGCGGAACACGCGGCCGACGATGCCGCCCATCAGCAGAACCGGAATGAACACGGCGATCAGCGAGAAGGTGATCGACACGATGGTGAAGCTGATTTCGCGCGCGCCCTTGAGCGCGGCCTCGAACGGCCGCATGCCACCCTCGATGTGGCGGACGATGTTTTCGAGCATGACGATGGCGTCGTCGACCACGAAGCCGACCGACAGCGTCAGCGCCAAGAGCGTCATGTTGTTGATCGAGAAGCCGAAGGCGTACATCGCGGCGCAGGTCGCGATCAACGAAATCGGCACCGCGAGAGCCGGTATGATCGTCGCCGTGGCCGAGCGCAGGAACAGGAAGATCACGAGGATCACCAAGCCGAAGGCGATCAGCAGGGTTTCCTGCACGTCATAGACCGCGAGCCGGATGGATATCGAGCGGTCGAGCATGGTCTCCATGCGGATCGAAGGCGGAATCTGGGCGCGGAACTGCGGCAGGCGTGCCTTGACCGAGTCGACGACTTCGACGGTGTTGGCGTCGGGCTGGCGCTGGATCGCCAGCACCACCGCGCGGGCGTCGTTAAACCAGCTCGCGACCTTGTCGTTCTCGACGCTGTCGATGACGTTGGCGATCTCGCTCAGCCGGACCGGCGCCCCGTTGCGCCACGCCGCAACGACATTCTTGTAGTCCGCCGCCCGCCGCATCGCGCCCGAGGCGAGCAGGGTGACGTTGCGGTCGGGGCCGGTCAGGGTTCCAACCGGCGTATTCGAGTTCGCCTTCGACAACACGGTCCGGATGTCGTCGAGCGAGATGTTGCGCGCCGCCGCCGCCACTGGATCGACCTGGATGCGGACGGCGAATTTCTGCGAGCCGTAGACCAGCACCTGAGCGATGCCGGGAAGCTGCGAGATCTGCTGGGCCAGGATGTTCTGACCGTACTCGTCCACCGTCGACATCGGCAGGGTTGGCGAGTTCAGACTGATGAAGAGAACCGGAGAGTCGCCGGGATTGACCTTGCGAAACGACGGCGGCGTCGTCATTTCGACCGGCAGCCGGCGCTGCGCGACGGCGAGCGCGGTCTGCACGTCGAGCGCCGCGCCGTCGATGTCGCGGTTGAGGTCAAACTGGATGGTGATCTGGGTCTGACCCAGGCTCGACGTCGAGGTCATCGTCGAGATGCCAGCGATGGTCGAGAATTGCCGCTCGATCGGACCGGCGACCGAGGCCGCCATCGTCTCCGGGCTGGCGCCCGGCAAGGTCGCGGTGACCTGGATGGTCGGGAAGTCGACCCGCGGTAGCGCCGCCACCGCCAGCAAGCGGTAGCCGAAAATCCCGAACACGATAAGCGACGCCGTGATTAGCGTGGTCATCACCGGGCGGCGGATGCAGAGTTCGGAAAGGGACATGTCAGGACATTTTCATGTTAGGACTCAGCCTTGGCGCCGCGGATCGTCACCCTGGTGCCGTTGGACAGCAGAAGCTGGCCGTCGACGACCACGACCTCCCCCTCCTCCAGCCCCGACACGATCACGGCCTGGCCATCGACGGTGCGCTCGACCTTGATGGGGCGAACCGTGGCGGCGTTGTCCTTCACCACGAACACGAACGAGCCGGACTGGCTGAGCTGCAGCGCGGTCGCCGGCACGGTGATCCGCTGCTCGGTTCGCAGCGTCAGCGCGGTGTTGACCAGCGTGCCGGGCCACAGGGTCTCCTTCTCGTTCGGCATGGTGGCGCGGATCGTCACCATGCCGGTGGCCGGATCGACCGTGTTCTCGACCATGGTGACCTGGCCTGACGCGCGCGCGTCGCTGCCGGGAATAACCGCCACGAGCGACGCGGTCTCGGCCGCGATCGCCTCGCGCACCTCGGGCAGGCTGCGCTGCGGCACGGTGAAGGAGACGTAGATCGGCGCGACCTGGTTGATGGTCGCAAGCGACGCCGCGTCGGCCTGCCGCACGATGTTGCCGACCTTGACGCTGGCCATGCTGATGCGGCCGGAGATCGGCGCGCGGATGGTGGTGTAGCTGAACTGCACCTTCAGGCCTTGAAGCGTGGCCTTGTTCGAATCGCCGAGCGCGCGCGAGACGTTGACCTGGGTCTGGGCGTTGTTGAGCGTGACAACGGGAGTGGCATTCTTCGCCACAAGGTCGGTGTAGCGCGCCACGTCGCGGCTGGCCTGCTCGAATTGCGCCTCGGCGCCGGCGATGACCGCCTCGACCCGCTTGATCTCCGATTCGATACCCCGGCTGTCGAGCACAAACAGGACGTCGCCCTGCTTGACCCGCGCGCCGTCATCGAATTTGACCGCGATGATTTCGCTGTCGACGCGCGGCTTGATGGCGACGCTGGCGATGGTCGTCACGGTGCCCAGCGCCTCGAGCCGGATCGGGATTGACTGCTTGACCGCCTTGGCGACGCCGACGGGCACGACCCGGCCCTCGCTGCGCGGAGCCTGCGCCGCAGCCTTCTGCGACGACGAACCGTTCCAGAGAAACACGCCAAGCCCGGCAAGAGCGAGCCCCGCAGCCGCCCCCACAACTAGAGTTCGTTTCTTCATCTCGCTCTGTCGGCCCCGGCGCAAAAACCGGGGTCCCGCACTCCCTCATTCCGCCGAAGCGGCCTCGGACCCCCCCAGTTTCACAGGGGTCTTTAGCACATTGCGCGCCCCGCATGCACGTCCCGCTCCTGCGGTCCGGCACACATTGGTACAACCCCTGGAACCCCAATTTGCTTCAAATTCTTTTGGGTGTTCGAGAAGTCGGGCATTTGGTTAATGTCGCCTCGGCCCGAAAGCCCGAATCGTCCGACCGAGAGCCACAGATGCGCATCGCCACCTGGAACGTCAATTCGGTCAAGCAGCGAATCGAGAACCTGACCGCCTGGCTCACCGAGCGGGCGCCCGACATCGTCTGCCTGCAGGAGACCAAGACCGTGGACGAGGCGTTCCCGCGCCAGCCGTTCGAGGCCATGGGCTACAATGTTGCGGTGCACGGCCAGAAGACCTTCAACGGCGTGGCCATCCTGTCCAAATACAAGTTTGACGAGGTGACCCCGGGGCTTCCCGGCGACCCCGCCGACGACCATGCCCGGTTCATCGAGGCGACAGTGTCGACCAAAGGCGGGAGCTTGCGGGTGGCGTCGATCTACCTGCCCAACGGAAACCCGACCGAAACGGGAAAATATTCATATAAAATCAAATGGATGGAGCGGCTTTTCAAATATGCGCATGAACGGATTCAACTGGAAGAACCGCTGGTGCTGGCGGGCGACTACAACGTCATCCCGACCGCCGACGACGTCCACAATCCGGCCGCCTGGGCGGCCGACGCGCTGTTCCTGCCGCAGACCCGGGAGAAGTTCCGCACCCTCACCAATCTGGGCCTAACCGACGCCATCCGCGCGGTCAGCGACGACAGCGGCCTCTACACCTTCTGGGACTACCAGGCGGGCGCCTGGCAGAAGAACTGGGGCATCCGGATCGACCACCTGCTGCTGTCGCCCCAGGCCGCCGACCGGCTCACGACCGCGGGCATCGACAAGCACGTCCGGTCGTGGGAACGGCCCTCCGACCATGTTCCGGTTTACGTCGATCTGGATGTCGAGGCGGCCTGACGTCACTCACCACGTCATTCCGGCCGGCCGAAGGCCGGAATGACGAACGCGCGTGCCCTACTCGCGCCGGCCTTCGACCCAGCGCTTGAGCAGGATGAGGGCCAGTGCGCGCTCGTCGTCGCTGGCCTGCTGCACCGAGGTCTCGCGCAGCTGAGCGATCCAGGGCTCCTTGGCGCCCGGCCCGTCGCAGGCGACGGTGAGCCACATCAGGCCGGATGCGCGCTGGCGCATGCCATGCTCGCCGTTGAACATGATGCGGCCGAGCACCGCCTGCGACTTGTAGTGGCCCTTGTTAGCGGCGAGAACGAGCCACGGCACCGCGCGCTTGGTGTCGCGGGTAACGCCATTGCCGTCGAGGTAAAGCGAGGCGAGCTGATACTGGGCCTCCGGGTCGCCGAAATAGGACGCGGCATGGGCGAACATGCGGCGCGCGAGCTCGGGGCTCTGGGACACCGCCGTATTGGGGATGCCGTCGAGATAATACTGGCCGAGCGCGACGAAGGCGTTGGCGACAAAGCGCGCCCGCGGGGTCGCCGGATTGTCGTCGGCATGGGTGTCGGCGAATTTCTGGAAATATTCGAAGGCGCGGTAGTCGTCGCGGGCCACGCCGTCGCCCTCGGCATACATGCGGCCGAGCTGCCACAGCGCGAAGCCGTGGCCGTGATCGGCGGCGTATTGCAGCGACATCACCGCCCGCTTCTTCTCGCCGGTCTTGAGCGCCTCGGTGGCGCTGCGCATGGGATCGCCCGGGGTCAGCGCAGCGGTCGCCGGCGACGGGCTGCCGTCGAGCGACCGGGTCGGCGCGACCCCGAAGGTGAGCGCGATCACCGTGGCACTGGCGAGGACGCTAAATATCCGCATAGCACGACGACTCTGCAGCACCGCCCGGATGGGTGACGGCTCCATGGAGCGCGTCGCCGACCTGCTGGGCGTATTTCCAGATGTAGCCGGACGCGACATTGTCCGGATGCGGCTTCCAGGCCTTGCGGCGCTTCGCAAGCTCGGCGTCGGAGACCTTCACGTTCATGGTGCCTTTGACGGCGTCGATCTCGATGATGTCGCCGTCGCGAACCAGCGCAATCGGCCCGCCGACCGCGGCCTCGGGCCCGACATGGCCGACGCAGAATCCGCGGGTGGCGCCGGAGAACCGGCCATCGGTGATGAGCGCGACCTTGCCGCCGGTGCCCTGGCCGTAGAGCGCAGCCGTCGTCGCCAGCATCTCACGCATACCCGGGCCACCCTTGGGACCCTCGTAACGGATCACGAACACGTCGCCTTCCTTGTACTTGCGCGCCCGGACCGCGGCGAAGGCTTGCTCCTCGCGGTCGAAGCAGCGCGCCGGGCCGGAGAATTTCAGCTCCTCCATGCCGGCGACCTTCACGATCGCGCCCTGCGGCGCGAGATTGCCCTTCAGGCCAACCACGCCGCCGGTCTTGGTCAGCGGCTTATTGGCGGGACGGATCACGTCCTGATCCGGATTCCATTTTACGCTCTTGAGGTTCTGCGCGATGGTGCGGCCGGTCACGGTCATGCAGTTGCCGTGCAGGAAGCCATGATCCAGCAGCGTTTTCATCAGGAGCGGAACGCCACCTGCTTCGAACATGTCCTTGGCGACATAACGGCCGCCCGGTTTCAAATCCGCGACATAAGGTGTTCTTTTGAAGACTTCGGCGACGTCGAACAGCGTGAACTCGATCCCGCATTCGTGTGCGATGGCAGGCAGATGCAGCGCCGCGTTGGTCGAACCGCCGGAGGCGGCGACCACGGCCGCGGCATTTTCCAGCGCCTTTTTCGTCACAATGTCGCGCGGGCGGAGGTTGTCGCGGATCAGGTTCATCACCTGCTCGCCGGCGGTCATGCAGAAGGCGTCGCGGATCTCGTAAGGAGCCGGCGCCCCCGCCGAATAGGGCAAAGCGAGGCCGATCGCCTCGGACACCGTCGCCATGGTGTTGGCGGTGAACTGCGCGCCGCAGGCCCCTGCCGAGGGGCAGGCATGCTGCTCCAAATCTTCAAGGTCGGCCGCCGACATCTTGCCGACCGAATATTTTCCCACCGCCTCGAACACGTCCTGCACGGTGACCGGCTGGCCCTTGAAGGTTCCGGGCAGGATCGAACCGCCGTAGATGAAGATCGACGGCACGTTCAGCCGGCACATCGCCATCATCATGCCGGGCAAGGATTTGTCGCAGCCGGCGATGCCGATCAGCGCGTCGTAGGCATGCCCGCGCATGGTCAGCTCGACCGAATCCGCGATCACCTCGCGGGAGGGCAGCGAGGCCTTCATGCCCTCGTGACCCATGGCGATGCCGTCGGTGACGGTGATGGTACAGAACTCGCGCGGGGTGCCGCCACCGGCGGCCACGCCCTTCTTGGCGGCCTGGGCCTGGCGCATCAGCGCGATGTTGCAGGGCGCGGCTTCGTTCCAGCAGGAGGCAACACCGACGAACGGCTGGTGGATCTGCGCCGTCGTCAGACCCATGGCGTAATAGTAGGAGCGATGCGGGGCGCGCTCAGGTCCCTCGGTCACATGCCGGCTGGGCAGCCTGTCCTTCAGCTTGGTCTTGGCGTCCATAGACGTTCCTGGCCCGGCCGCCGCTTTCCCCCGCGGGAAATCGCTTGCGGATTATCGTTTCCGCCCTGCTGCTATCCGATCCAGTTGAAAAAACAGGAAATGTCACAATAGCTTGGGACGGCCTTCGATCTCGGTGAAGGGTATGGCCAAATCGCGGCACAAGTGCGCGTCCGGCACGGTATGATGGAAATGTTCCAGAGATGTTGCCGCCGCGCCACAGGCGGCGGCCGCAGTGCAGCATCGGTTCAACCTTAACGCCCCATGCCCATGCCCAGGCCCAGGCTCAAGCGCCCGTTCTTTGCCCGCAGCGTCCACGAGGTCGCCCCCGAGCTGATCGGGGCGACCCTGCTGATCGACGGCGTCGGCGGCCGCATTGCCGAGGTCGAAGCCTATCACCACACCGACCCGGCGGCGCACAGCTTCCGGGGACCGACCCCGCGCAATGCCGTGATGTTCGGCCCCCCCGGATACGCCTACGTCTACCGCTCCTACGGCATCCACTGGTGCCTGAATTTCGTCTGCGAGCCGGAGGGATCGGCCAGCGCAGTGCTGATCCGGGCCATCGAGCCGCTGGAGGGCTTGCCCAAGATGCGGCGCCGCCGGGGGCTCACGGATGAGCGGCTGTTGTGCTCCGGCCCCGGGAGGCTCGCACAGGCGATGGGCGTCACGCATGCGCACAACGGGCTCGCCCTCGACTACCTGCCGTTCGAATTGTATGGGCGCGAAGGGGAGCCGGAAATCGCGGTGGGCATGCGGATCGGCATCACCAAGGCGGCGGACTTGCCGTGGCGGTATGGGCTGGCCGGATCGAAGTTTCTCAGCAAGCCGTTCCGCTGAAGGGCGCGTGTCCCGGGCGCAGCGCAGCACGAGCAGAGCAAGATGATGCGCTGCAGACCCGCCCCCGGTTTCTGAAAGGAAGCAAGCTGGGTCCCGGATCAGCGATGCGCCGCTTCGCGCTGCATCGCGTCCGGATACGAGGCCGTGCCATTATGCCGCCTTGGCGTGCCTGTCCTTCACGTCGGTGAAGACGATGCCCGGCGCACGGTCCTTGGTGTAGCCCAGATAAAAATCGTTGCGGACGAGGTACACCGGATCACCGTCGAGATCGTCGGCGATGCTGAGCCCGTTGTCGGCGATGAACTTCGTCAGCGCCTTCGGGTCGTCCGAGGTGACCCAGCGGGCGAGCGCGAACTCGGCGGTGTCCCACAGGACTTCGAGACCGTATTCGTCCTTCAGCCGCACGCGGAGCACGTCGAGCTGCAGGGGACCGACCACGCCGACCAGCGCCGGCGAGCCATCCTGCGGGCGGAACACCTGGACCACGCCCTCCTCCGCCAGTTGCTGGAGCGCCTCTTTCAGCTTCTTTGCTTTCATCGCATCCGGCAGCCGCACCCGGCGGAGAATTTCGGGGGCGAAGTTCGGCACGCCCATGAAATTGATGTCCTCGCCCTCGGTCAGCGTGTCGCCGATCGAGATCGCGCCGTGGTTGGGGATACCGACCACGTCGCCGGCATAGGCCTCGTCGGCGACCGAACGGTCCTGCGCGAAGAAGAACTGCGGCGCGTTGAGCGAGATCGATTTTCCGGTGCGGACCTGCTTGACCTTCATGCCGCGGGTGAGCTTGCCCGAGCACAGCCGCGCAAACGCTATGCGGTCGCGATGGTTCGGGTCCATGTTGGCCTGGATCTTGAACACGAAGGCCGACATGCTCTGCTCGTCGGCCTCGACCACGCGCTTGTCGGCCTTCTGCGCCCGTGGCGACGGCGCCATGCGGCCGATCGCGTCGAGCAGGTCGCCGACGCCGAAGTTCTTCAGCGCCGAGCCGAAGAACACCGGGCTCAAATGCCCCTCGCGGAAGCTTTCCAGATCGAATGGCTTGCAGGCGTCTCGAACCAGCGCGATCTCGCTCGAAATCGCGGCTCCGTCCAGATTGGGATTGAGGGCTGCGACGTCGCCGATGCTCATCTCGCGCAGAGTGCCGGCCTTGCCGGCGTCGCCCTCGAGCAAACGCACGCCGCCGCCCTCGACCGCGATGGTGCCGACGAAATCGCGTCCCCGCCCGACCGGCCAGTTCACCGGCGTGGTGTCGAGCGCGAGCGTCTTTTCGATCTCGTCGAGCAGGTTGAACGGATCGCGGCTCTCGCGGTCCATCTTGTTGATGAAGGTGATGATCGGGATATCGCGCAGCCGGCAGACCTCGAACAGTTTCCGGGTGCGAGCCTCGATGCCCTTGGCGGCGTCGATCACCATGACGGCGGAATCGACCGCGGTCAGCGTGCGGTAGGTGTCCTCGGAGAAATCTTCGTGGCCCGGCGTGTCGAGCAGATTGAACACGCGGCTGTCGTATTCGAAGGTCATCACCGAGGTGACGACGGAGATGCCGCGCTCCTTCTCGATCGCCATCCAGTCGGACTGGGTGGTGCGGCGGTTGCGCTTGGCCTTGACCTGGCCGGCGAGCTGGATCGCGCCGCCGAACAGCAAAAGCTTCTCGGTCAGCGTGGTCTTGCCGGCGTCCGGATGCGAGATGATGGCGAAGGTGCGCCGTCGCTCGATCTCATCGGCAAGCGGCGAGCGGTTGTGGCCAGTGCCGGGTGCGCGAACGGGTGCATTCATGGGGCCTATTTACAGGCTTAGGCCCCGGATTCAAGGCTGATGAGGTTCGTGTCCCAGACGCGGTGCAGCGTGGAGCGCGAAGCGCGGAACGATGCTCCGCTGATCCGGGACCCAGCTTGCTTCAGGAAGAAACCGGGGTCCCGGGCGCGCTGC
>SHVN01000093.1 GCA_009694215.1 Xanthobacteraceae bacterium | reverse complement strand
CCAGATCCTCGTCGATATGCACGCGGATAATCTCGTCGAACGTGCTCTCCACAGTGAAGCCGAGTTCGGTCGCGCGCTTGCCGTCGAGCCGGTGCGGCCAGCCGGCGACGATGCGCATGATGAGTTCGTTCGGTTCGCGGCGGATGCGCGCCGCGATCTTGTCGCCGGCGACCCGGCGCAGCGCCTCGATTTGCTCGCCGACGGTGCAGCACACGCCCGGCATGGTGATGTTGACGTGCGGCTCGATCTGCTCGCGCGGCAATCCTGCGCCGTGGATCAGGAAGCCCACCGCCGAGCGCGGGCTGGCGTGGGTGTGCACGACGGACTCCGAGACCGGCAGCAGCGCCTCCTGTCCGGCCAGCGGCTCGCGGATGATGCCGGAGAAGAAGCCGGAGGCCGCCTTGTTCGGCTTGCCCGGCCGCACCACGATCGACGGCAGCCGGATGCCCACGCCTTCGATGAAGCCCTTGCGCGTGTAGTCCGTCAGCATCGCCTCGCACATCAGCTTCTGCGTGCCGTAGGAGGTGAGCGGCGTCAGGTGGAATTCGTCGGAAATGGTATGATGGAAGGGCGCGCCGTATACCGCCATCGACGAGGTGAAGATCACGCGGGGCTTGTAGCCGTCGCCGGTTTTGCGGATCGCTTCGAGCAGCGCCCGCATGCCGTCGAGGTTGGTGCGGTAGCCCTTCTCGAAGTTGAGCTCGGCTTCGCCCGAGACCACGCCGGCCAGATGGAAGATCACGTCGGGCCGCTCCGAGACCGCCTTCTCGGCGGCGCCGGGATCGGCCAGATCGGCCGCCCGAATCTTCTCATGGTCGGAGAAGCCCGCAAGCCGTGCCGGAGCGACGATGTCGATCAGGGTGAGCTTCTCGACCGGCTGGCCGTTCAGCGTCCGGTCGATCACCAGCCGCTCGGTGAGCTTGCGGCCGATCATGCCGACCGCGCCGGTGATGAGAATGTGCATGCGCTCTCCCTGCCGCTCTATGCGCTGAGCTTGGTTTTCTGCCTCCCATCCCTATCGAAATTCTCCGGCACGAGCCAGCGCTCGAACGCGGCCTTCCGCGCCGGCCATTCGCCGTCGAGGATCGAGAACCAGGCGGTGTCGCGGCTCCGGCCCTTGACGATCATGTGCTGGCGGAACAGCCCTTCGTAGGTGAAGCCGAAGCGCTCCGCCGCCCGGCGCGAAGCGGCGTTGAGCGCGTTGCACTTCCACTCGTAGCGGCGATAGCCCAACGTCTCGAAGGCGTAGCGCGCGATCAGGTATTGCGCTTGGGTGCCGAGCGGCGTCCGCTGCAGGGCCGGCGAATAGACGATGTTGCCCACCTCGACCACGCGCATGGCCGGGCGGATTTCCATCAGCGAGAGGATGCCGACGGCGCGCCCGGTGGTGTCGACAACGGCGTAGAAAATCCGCTCCTTGTTCTGCTCGTAGGAGGTCGTGGCTTCCAGGAACGCGGTCGGATCGGCGAATGGTCCCGAGGGGATATAGGCCCAGACATGATCGTGGCCGCGCAGGGCTTCCCACAAACCCGGGCCGTGCCTGGCGGCGCTGAGGCGCTCCAGCTTTCCATAGCGGCCAGTGAGCGTCACGGAGCCCGGGAATTGCGCGGGCGTGGAGCCGACCTCGGGACCGAACGGCAGCGAAGATATTGTCATCAGAATGTCTTGCGGTCGTCGCTGAAGAACTTGTTCAGCTCGGCGTTGGTGATGACGCCGCCGAAGCTGTCGAACTTGCCCTCGCTCGCAATGGCGCGGGCCGACTTGATGAAGGCGTCCATCGCCACCCGCGCCAGGGTCCCGCCGACGCTCATTCGGCGCACGCCCATGCCGGCGAGGTCGTTCACCGTGAAGTCGAACGCGCCGCTGTTGAGGAAGTTGATCGCCTTTCCGCCCACCGCCTTCACGGTCGCCTCGATCTGCTCGCGGGTCTTGATGCCGGGCGAATAGAGGCAGTCCGCGCCGGCGTCGGCGAAGGCTTTCAACCGGCGGATTGTCTCCTCCAGATCGGGCCGGCCGCGGATAAAACCTTCGGTGCGCGCGGTGAACACCACGTCGCCGCCGGCCTTGTCGATCGCGGCGCGGGCGGCCTTCACCCGGGCGAGCGCCAGATCGGAATCGTACAGCGGGATGCTCGGATCGGTGGTGGAATCCTCGATCTACAGCCCCGCCACGCCGGTCGCGATGCAGCGCGTCACGTTCCGGGCGACGCCGTCGGGGTCGTCGGCAAAGCCGTTCTCGAAGTCGGCGTTGAGCGGCACGTCGGTCGCCGTCGCGATCTCGCTGTAATGCGCGAGGACGTCGTCCATCGTTTGTGCGCCATCGGCAAAACTCTCGGAATGAGCGTGGCCGGAGCTGGTCGTGGCCAGCGCCTTGAAGCCGAGCCCCTGGAGATAACGCGCGCTGCCGACGTTCCAGGGATTGGGAATGACGAAGTAGCCGGATTGGTGCAGCGTGCGGAACGTCTTGCGCTTGTCGGCGGTGGACGGACGGGCGTTGGCCATGAAACACTCCCGGTAGTGAAGAACACCGAGCCTGCCACGGCGTCGCGCGCCGGGGCAGCGCATTTCGGTGATGCAGACATGAAGCGGCGTGATGTTGCCGCGACAAGGGCAGGACATGAACCAGGCGGTATTGAGGGATTGCGTCGATCTGGATGCGCTGGAGCGGAACGCCCAGCGCGTGATGCGCCCAGAGTCGTGGGTGTTCTGCGACACCGGCGCCGATGACGAGATCACGGCGAAGGAGAACGTCGCGGCCTGGCGAAAGCTCAAGCTTCGCCCGCGCGTGTTGCGCGACATCGTCGATGTCGACACCAGCGTGAGCCTCCTGGGCGCGCGGGTGAGCACGCCGATCATGGTGGCGCCGACCGGCCGGCATCACCTGTTCCATGCCAACGGCGAGCGCGAGACCGCGCGGGGCGCGGCTGCCGCCGGCGCGCTGTATGTTATGTCGACAAGCGGCGCGACGCTGGTCGAGGATGTGGCCAAGGAGAGCGGCGGCGCGCCGCAATGGTTCCAGCTCTACATGCAGCTGGACCGCGAGGCGACCGGCGCGCTGCTGGATCGCTGCGTCAAGTCGGGCTTTAAGGCGCTGGTGCTCACCGTCGACCAGCCGGTGCCGGGCTGGAGCCCACGCGCGGCGCGCACGCCGGTGATCGCTTCGCCGGACGTTCGCAGCGTCAACATGGTCGGCCAGCCGATCGCGCGCACCGCCTACGACCCGGACCGCAAGGGCCTCGCGATGTTCCCCACCAACTTCACCGATCTGGAATGGCTGGTGCAGCGCTGCGCCATGCCGGTGGTGGTCAAGGGCGTTTTGCGTGGCGACGATGCCAAGCGCTGCGTCGAATGCGGCGTGAAGGGCATCATGGTGTCGAACCACGGCGGCCGCCATCTCGACACCACGGTGACCACCGCCGAGGTGATTTCCGAGATCGCCGATGCGGTCGGCAAGAGCGCCGAGGTCTATGTCGATGGCGGCATCCGGCGCGGCACCGACATCGTCAAGGCGCTGGCGCTCGGCGCGCGTGCCGTGCTGCTCGGCCGGCCGCCGCTGTGGGGGCTGAGCGTCGCCGGCGCGGATGGCGTGACAGCCGTCATGGAGCACATGTACGGCGAGATGGTGCGCGCCATGCAGCTCTGCGGCGCGAACAGCCTTGCGGCATTGACGCCGGATCTCGTGAAAGCGTGAACGAACTCATTCCCACCGGAAAATTGCGCGTCGGTGTCGCGCTGGCGCCAGCGCCGTCCCCGCTGTTCGTCATCCAGGACGCGGGCGGCGCACCGCGCGGCGTCACCGTCGATCTCGGAAACGTGCTGGCAAAGGAGCTCGGCGCCGCCGCCGAGTTTTCAGTTGCGCCGAACACCGGCGAGCTGGTCGACGCGCTGGAAGCGGGCCAGATCGACGTGTCGTTCATGCCGGTCGATGAGGAGCGCAAGAAGCGGATCGACTTCGGCCCGGTCTATTTCCTGGTCGAGAGCACCTACATGGTGACGGAGGCCTCGGGCATCCGGGCGGTGGGTGAAGTCGACCGGCCGCATGTCCGCGTCGTCGGCATCGCCAACACCACGACGATCCGCGCCGCCGCGCGCACCCTGAAGAGCACGACGATCACGGCCGCTCAGTCGATCGGCGATGCGATCGAGATGATGACCGGCGGCAAGGCCGACGCCTTCGCGCTGTCGCGCGACTCGCTGCCGCCGTTCGTGGCGAAGCTTCCCGGCTCGCGTATCGTCGAGGGCGGCTTCCAGTTCACCGGTATCGCCGTCGCCGTGGCGAAGGGCCGGCCGGAGGCGCTGGCATATGTCACGGCCTTCATCGAGAAGGCGAAGGTTTCGGGGGCGGTGAAGCGCGCCTTCGACGCGGCGGGCCTGTCCCATCTGGACGTGGCGCCGTAGCACGGCCTCATCCTGAGGAGCGCCCGAAGGGCGCGTCTCGAAGGATGGCAACGGGCTCCGGGGCCGCCCTCGTCCTTCGAGACGGCGCTTCGCGCCTCCTCAGGATGAGGGCGGGGAGACGTTAGTGGTTGTCGCGGGGAATGGATGTCTGCGCCACGCGCTGGTATTTCACCGCGGGCTTGAGCACCATGCCGTCGGCGAGTTGATCGACCATGCCGCGCTGGATTTCCTGCCACGGCGTCTGGTACGGCGGATACTTGTAGCCGCCGGCCTTCTCCAGCGCCTTCCTCCGCTTCGCCAGTTTGTCCTTTGAAATCAGAATATCCGCCGTGCCCTTGTTGAGATCGATGCGCACGCGGTCGCCGGTCCTAAGCAGTGCCAGCCCGCCGCCCGCCGCGGCCTCCGGCGACGCATTGAGGATTGATGGCGAGCCCGAAGTGCCGGACTGCCGCCCGTCGCCGATGCAGGGCAGGGCCGTGATGCCCCTTTTGATCAGCTTCGCGGACGGTTGCATGTTCACAACCTCGGCCGAGCCGGGATAACCGATCGCTCCCGCGCCGCGCATGAACAGGATGGTGCGGTCATCGATCTTCAGAGATGGATCGTCGATGCGGTGGTGATAATCCTCCGGCCCGTCGAACACCACGGCGCGTCCCTCGAAGGCATTCTTGTCTTTGGGGTTGGAAAGGAAGCGCTTCCGAAAATCGTCGGAGATGACGCTCGTCTTCATGATCGCGGATTCGAACAGGTTGCCCTTGAGCACCTTGAAGCCGGCCTGCTTCTTCATCGGCTTGGCGTAGGTCTTGATGACGTCGGCGTCGGCGATCTTCGCGCGCTTGACGTTCTCGCCCATGGTCTTGCCGTTGATGGTCATCGCGTCGGCGTGGATGCGCTTGGCTTTCAGGAGTTCGTGCATCACCGCCGGCAGCCCGCCCGCACGGAAATACTCCTCGCCGAGATAGAATCCGGCCGGCTGCATGTTCACGAGCAGCGGCACGTCATAACCGTACTTTTCGAAATCCTCGGTGGTTAGCGGCACGCCGATGTGGCGCGCGATGGCGACGATGTGGATCGGCGCGTTGGTCGAGCCGCCAATCGCTGAATTGGCGACGATGGTGTTCTCGAACGCCTTGCGGGTGAGAATATCGGAGGGCCGCAGATCCTCGTGCACGATCTCGACCGCGCGCACGCCGGTCTCATACGCAATCTGCCCGCGCTCGCGGTACGGCGCCGGGATCGCGGCGCATCCCGGCAGCGACATGCCGAGTGCCTCGGCCAGCGCGTTCATGGTCGAGGCCGTGCCCATGGTGTTGCAGTGGCCGACCGACGGAGCCGACGCCGTGGCGAGGTCCAGGAATTCCTGATTGTCGATGCGGCCCGCCGCTAATTCCTCGCGCGCCTTCCAGACTGCGGTGCCGGAGCCGGCGCGTTCGCCCTTCCACCAGCCGTTTAGCATCGGCCCGCCGGAGAGCACGATCGCGGGGATGTTCACCGTCGCCGCCGCCATGATGAGCGCCGGCGTGGTCTTGTCGCAGCCGGTCAACAGCACCACGCCGTCGAGCGGGTAGCCGTAGAGCACCTCGACGAGGCTCAAGTAGGCAAGGTTGCGGTCGAGCGCCGCGGTCGGGCGCTTGCCGGTCTCCTGGATCGGATGGCAGGGGAACTCGAAGGCGATGCCGCCGGCGTCGCGGATGCCGTCGCGCACGCGCTTGGCGAGATCGAGATGGTGGCGGTTGCAGGGCGAGAGGTCGGAGCCGGTCTGCGCAATGCCGATGATCGGCTTGCCGGAGCGGAGTTCCGGTCCGGTCAGGCCGTAGTTGAGATAGCGCTCGAGATAGAGCGCGGTCATGCCCGGATTGTCCGGATTGTCGAACCAGAGCTGCGAGCGCAGATCCTTGCCGCGCGGAGCCAGGGTTTTCAGTTTCTTCGTCATGTTGCTTCTCCCTGTTCTCAGGATGATGACGATGCCACGCCGTTGCAAGGTGCCCGGCCGGTTTGATTTCGGCAGGGCGATGCGCACAACTGCGGTGATGGTGAATCAGATTTTGGCCGGCGCGCTCGTCAGCCTCCTCAATTTCGGCATTCACGCGGTCATGACCGGCCTCATCGTGGTCCTCACCCACCACGTCGCCGGGCGGACCGACGATCTGCATGTCTTCATGCAGCTCACCGCCTTGTTGATGGTGACGGTGATCGTCCTGACCCTCGCGCATGTTTGCAAGATCGCGCTATGGGTGCTGTTCATGAAGCTCGCGGGCATCACGGCCCCGAATCTCACGGTCTTTGAGTTCGCGTTCGAGAATTACGTGGCGCTGGGATACGGCGATGTGGTCGCGGGCGGCGGCTGGCGCCTGATCGGGCCGATCATGGCGCTCAACGGCCTGCTGCTGGTCGGCTGGTCGGTCGCGATCATTTTCGAGGTCATGAAAATGGCCGATTTTCACATCGTACGCCGCGAGAGGCGCTCCCGTTGACGGACCTGCCCGGGCCGACGCAAATTGGGCCGCTCGAGCAAAAAACACGCCCAGGGAGCCCCCATGCTGAAGACCATCGCGGCGTTCGACCGCATCGGCGAGGAAAACGCCTTCGCCGTGCTGGCCCGCGCCAATGCGCTCGCGGCGCAGGGCCGCGACATCATCAATCTCGGCATCGGCCAGCCTGATTTCCGCACGCCCGAATTCATCGTCGAGGCCGCGATCAAGGCGCTGCGCGACGGCCATCACGGCTACACGCCGGCGAACGGCATCCCGCCGCTCCGCGAAGCGGTGGCCGCCGACTTGCACAAGCGCTTCAATGTCGAGGTGTCGCCCGACAGTGTCATGATCATGCCCGGCGGCAAGCCGACCATGTTCATGTCGATCCTGATGTTCGGCGAGCCGGGCGTGGACATCCTCTATCCCGATCCGGGCTTTCCGATCTACCGCTCGATGATCGAATACACCGGGGCGCGGCCCATTCCCGTTCCGGTCCGCGAGGAGAACGGATTTGCCTTCTCCGCCGAGGAGACGCTGAAGCTGATCACGCCGCAGACGCGGCTCTTGATCCTCAACTCGCCGGCCAATCCGACCGGCGGCGTCACCGGCAGGGCCGAGGTCGACAAGCTCGTCGTCGGTCTGGAAAAGGTTCCCGACGTCTGCATCATGTCGGACGAGATCTACGACCACATGGTCTATGACGGCGAGGCGCACGTTTGCCTGTTGTCCTATCCGTCGATTTGCGACCGGCTGATCCTGCTCAACGGCTGGTCGAAGACCTACGCCATGACCGGCTGGCGGCTCGGCTACGGGATTTTCCCGCCCAAGCTCTACGAGTACGTCCGCAAGCTCGCGGTGAACCTGCACTCCTGCGTCAATGCCTCGGCGCAATACGCGGGCCTCGCGGCGCTGAAAGGCCCGCAGGATGAGGTGCACCGGATGATCGCTGAGTTTGACAAGCGGCGGAAGGTCGTGGTCGAGGGGCTGAACAAATTGCCCGGCGTGTCCTGCAGGACACCCAAGGGCGCGTTCTACGCGTTCCCGAACGTCAAGAAGACAGGCTGGAAGGCGAAGGAGCTCGCCACCGCGTTGCTCGACCAGACCGGCGTCGCCACCATCGGCGGGCCGGACTTCGGCATCCTCGGCGAAGGCTACATCCGGTTGTCCTACGCCAACTCGACCGAGAACATCCTCAAGGCGCTCGACCGGATGGGGCAGTTCCTGGCGAGCCGGAAGGCTGCGTGACGAAGATGCGAACGATCGCACTTGTTGTCGCGGCGGTAGGCTGGGCGGCGGTCGCCGCGCCCGCCCAGGCGCAGACCTATTACCACTACGAATGCGCCGACGGCGCCAGCTTCGAGGTCGGGTTCTATCCGGAGACCAAGGCCGCGTTCCTGCAGTTCGACGGCAAGTCGCTGCAACTGCCCAAGCGCTTCTCGCTCACCAGCCAGCGCTTCTCCAAGAACGGCATCGCCTTCTCGATGAAGGCCGGCGGCGCGGCCACCATCCGGCGCGCCGGCAAGACCTCGCAGTGCAAGCTGCAATAGACCGTCGACGTCACTTCTCGTGTTCGACGATGATCCGCGCCGCGCCCGGCTTCGGGATGCTGATGCCCTCGCGTTCGAACGTGTCCCACAGCGCCAGCATCACCGTGCTGCGGGTGCTGGTCATCCCAGCCGCCGGATCCTCGATCCAGAAGAACACCACGTATTCGATCGCGGCCGATCCGAACGCGGTGACGTGGCAGATCGGCGGGGGCTGCTTGAGCACCTTCGGCACGCTCAGCGCCGCGGCGACGGCGGCGGTCTGGGTCTTGCGCGGATCGCTTCCGTAGGTCGCGCTGAACTTCACGTCGAGGCGCACCGTCTTGCTGGAATAGGACCAGTTGACCACGCGCTGGGTGACGAAATCCTCGTTGGGGATGAGATATTCGCGGCCGTCGCGGGTGTCGACCGAGGTGTAGCGCGCGCCCATCGTGGTGACCCAGCCGACCTGATGATCGCCGACCGAGATGACGTCGCCGGGCTTGATCGACTTGTCGGCGAGCAGAATGAGTCCGCTGACGAAGTTCGAGACGATCTTCTGCAGGCCGAAGCCGATGCCGACGCCGACCGCGCCGCCGAACACGGCGAGCACCGAGAGATCGATCCCGACCGAGCTGAGCACGAAAATGACTGCGATCGTCATGATCGCGATGTGGATCAGCTTGCCGAGCAGCACCTGGATCGAAGGCGTGAGCTCGGACACCGCATAGACGCGCCGGTTGAGGAAATTACTGGCGGCGGTGGCGGCCCATAGCGCGATCAGCAGCAGCGCCGTGGTCTTGAGAATGAGCAGCGGCGTGACCCGCAGCCCGCCCAGCACGATGGCGCGCGAATCGAGCGCGGCCACGGCGTTGTCGAGCAGGCCGAGAATGCTGAGCGCGGCGATGGTCCAGGCCGTGATCGACACCACGCGGTTGATGAGCGGATTGCGGATCAGGCTGGCGAGGATTGCGATCACGACCCAGGCGGTGGCGAGGTTGACCGCGACGCCGATGATGTAGGTGCGGGCCTGCGTCACCCACGTTTCGAGGCCGCCGCGGATCAGTCCGGCGACCACGATGAAGGCCAGCACGCCGAAGTTTGCGATCAGGACGCGGACGACGTTGCGGAGGTAAGCCGGCCAGCCCATCGTGGCCGAAACCAGATCGAACCTGCGCCGCAGGATCGCGGCGACGGCGCTGGCGACGAGCGCCGCCACGACGATGGCGCCAAACTGGATCGGCAGCCAGACCGAAGTGAGCTCGGTGCGGAGCGTTATCCGGATGGTGGTGATCAGCGTCGCCAGGGCGTCTTGCAAGTCGGCTGGGTCCATGCCTTCTCCAGCGGCGCAGCGACAGATCATGCGCGGGTGTGATGTGGAGAATACGCGATTCGGGCGATAACGCTCAATTCTGCAATGAACAAGACGGGCCGCCGTTCTGGCCTCAAACCCGCTGGGTCAGCCGGAATCCGATCAGGACGATGGCGAGGCCGATCAATTGCAGGACGCTCGGTACGCTGCCGAGCGCGATCCAGCCGATCAGCAGCACGCAGGGTGGCACCAGCGTCGGAAACACCGCCGCCCGCCCGGCGCCGAGCAGGACCACGGAGCGGGTGAACAGGTAGATCGCTCCGGGCCCGGCGAGGAGGCCCTGCAGAACCGCCTGCAGCAGGTTCTCCCAGAGGCCGAGCGCAATGATGCGGCCGAACCCGATCAGCGCGCCATAGACCGGCAGGATCGCCAGCGACACGACGCTGGTGACGATCATCGCTCGTGTCGGCACCACGCGCCATTTCCGCAGAAACGTGCCGAAGGTCGCGAAGAACGTGCCGGCCAGCACGAACAGCAGGTCGCCCGCGACGCCATGCACGCCGATCGTGGTGATCGCCTCGCCGCCGATCACCACCAGGCCTGTGACGATCACGAGCGCGCCGGTGACGCGCTTGGTCGGCAGCCGTTCATGGAGAATGACGGTCGCCAGCACGAGGCCGAGCAGCGCCGCGGTCGAAGGCTGGATGATGCCGCCGTGGCCGAGCGGCACCAGCGGGAAGCCCGAGTAGCTGACGAAGGCGATCCCCGGGCCGCCGAAGAACGTCAGCACCGCGCCGCGCCCCCAGCCGATGCCGTTGAGGTCGCGCAAGCCCGCGCGCCATGCCAGCGGCAGCAGCACGAGGCCGGCCCAGAAGCAGCGGTGGAAGGTGAGGTCGGCGGGCGAAAATCCGATGTCGATGCCATGCCGCGCGCCGACGAATCCGGCCGCCCAGAATACCGCCGCGCCCGCGCCGCAGGCGATGCCGATGGCCGTCGTGCTGAAGCGGCTCGTTGAATCCATCGTTTACTCCGCAGCCATGGTAGGCTTGTCTCGGCCATGACGTTGCGCGCGCAGTCCATACGCCCGCTGCCGCATCTGCGCCAGTGCGATGGGGCTTTCGGAAACGCCCGGGGTTTGCTTAGGTTCGGCACAAACATCGAGGGAGCAAAACCGTGGCCAAAGCCAACAAGGTCATCATCACCTGCGCCGTGACGGGCGCGATCCACACGCCATCGATGTCGCCCTACCTTCCGATTACGGCGCAGGAGATTGCCGACGCGGCGCTGGGCGCCGCCGAGGCCGGCGCCGCCGTCGTGCATCTGCATGCGCGCAACCCCCAGGACGGCCGCCCGGATCAGACCCCGGAGGCCTTCCTGCCGTTCGTGAAGGTCATCAAGCAGGCCTCGAATGTCGTGATCAACCTGACCACCGGCGGCTCGCCGACCATGATGGTCGAAGAGCGCGTGCGCCCGGCCGCGACGCTCAAGCCGGAGATCGCTTCGCTCAACATGGGCACGATGAACTTCGGGCTCTATCCGATGATCCCGCGCTACAAGGGCAAGTTCAAATACGACTGGGAGGAGCTGTATCTCGAAGGGTCGAAGAAGGGCATGTTCAAGAACACCCTCGCCGACATCGAATTCATCCTCACCACCTGCGCGGAGAACAACACCCGCTTCGAGGTAGAGTGTTACGACATCGGCCACCTCTACACGCTGCGGCACTTCCTCGACCGCGGCCTGATCAAGGTGCCGCTGTTCATCCAGTCGGTGTTCGGCATCCTGGGCGGCATCGGTCCGCACCCGGAAGACGTGATGCAGATGCGGCGCACCGCCGACCGCCTGTTCGGGGACCGGTATCACTGGTCGGTGCTGGGCGCCGGCGCCAATCAGATGAAGGTCGCGGCGATGGCGGCGGCGATGGGCGGCAACGTCCGAGTCGGCCTGGAGGATTCGCTCTGGATCGGGCCGGGCAAGCTCGCCGAATCGAACGCTCAGCAGGTCAGGAAGGTCCGCCAGATCATCGAGGGCCTGGGGCTGGAGATCGCTAACCCGGACGAGGCGCGCGAGATCCTTTCGCTCAAGGGCGGCGACAAGGTAGGGTTCTAACTGCGAAGTCGCGACCGCCGACGCACGAGACACATTCGCCGTGCGCCGAGCGGCACGCGCGACAGGGCGCCGCGCCCCTGGTCGCTCGATTCATCAACCCGCCGCAGTTTTGTCGTTGCGTTCTGCCGGTCGTGCCTTTCAATAGGCGGTACGAAGGACGCACGATGGCATCGATCGATTCAGTCAGCCTGACCATCCTGTTCGGCGCCGTGCTGGTGCTTGCCGGCATCATGTCGAGCCTGGTCGCGCTGCGCTTTGGCGCGCCGTTGCTGCTGGTCTTCCTCCTGGTCGGCATGCTGGCCGGTGAATCCGGCATCGGCGGCATCCAGTTCGACGACGTGCGGTTGGCCTATACCGTCGGCTCGGTGGCGCTCGGCCTGATCCTGTTCGATGGCGGCCTGCGCACGCGGCTCGCCACATTCCGCAACGTGCTGGCGCCTGCGGGCCTGCTGGCGACCGTGGGGGTCCTGATCACCATGGCGCTGACGGCGCCGGTCGCCGTCTGGGCGCTGCAACTGAACTGGAGCGAGGGGCTTCTGGTCGGCGCCGTGATGGCCTCGACCGACGCCGCGGCCGTGTTCTTTCTGCTCCATGCCAAGGGGCTGCGGCTCCGCCCGCGCGTCAGCGCGACGCTCGAGGTCGAGTCCGGCATCAACGACCCGTTCGCAATCTTCCTCACCATCGTCCTGGTCGAAATGCTGTTCGCACGCCAGAAATCCGGGCTCGATATCGCCATCCTGCTGGCGGAGAAGGCGATCCTCGGCGCCTTTCTCGGATGGGCCTTGGGCCGCGCCATGGTGCTGGTGTTGAACAACCTCAATCTGCCGCAGGGCATGCACGCGCCGTTCGTCGCGACCGGCGCGCTGGTGACGTTCGGCCTGGCCGAGTCGCTGCACGGCTCGGGCTTTCTGGCGGTCTATATTGCCGGCCTGGTGGTGGGAAACCGCGAGACACGCGCGCACGGCGTCATCGTGACATTTCTCGACGCCGCCACGTGGCTCGCGCAGATCGCGATGTTCGTGCTGCTCGGCCTGCTCGCCTGGCCCGAGCGCCTGCCGCAGCGGCTTCTGCCGGCGCTTGCCGTGGCGCTGGTGCTGATGCTGGTAGCCCGTCCCGCGGCCGTGCTGGTCTGCCTGGCGCCGTTCCGGTTCAGCCTCCGGGAAAAGCTGTTCATCTCCTGGGTCGGCCTGCGCGGCGCGGTGTCGGTGTTTCTCGCCTCGATCCCGATGCTGGTGGGATTGCCCGGCGCGCATTTCTATTTCGACGTGGCCTTCGTGGTGGTCCTGTTGTCGCTGGCGATCCAGGGCTGGACCATCGGCGCGGCCGGCCGGCTGCTGCGCGTCGGCCTGCCGCGCACCGACGTCATCGCCCGCCGCACCGAACTCGACCTGCCCGGGCAGTTGAAGCACGAGCTGGTCGGATATCCGGTGGTCGCCGATAGCCCCTATCTGCGGCGCGGCATCAGCCCGTCCTGGGCCAAGCTCGCGCTGGTGGTGCGCGACGAGCATGTGAACACGGCGGAGGAGGCCGGTGCGGTGCGCCAGGGCGACCACGTCTATTTCCTGGCGCCGCCCGACCGTGTGCAGGCGCTCGACCGCTTCTTCGCGGAGCGGCCGACGCAGGCGTCAGCCGATGCGGCCCTGGTCGAGGATTTCTTCGTGCCGGCCGATGTCACGCTCGGCGCACTCGCGGAAATCTACGGGCTGACGATCCCGCCGCAGGACGCGGGCACTGTGCTGGCGGACTATTTCCAGGCGTACTTCATCAAGCATCCGCCGCGTCCCAACGATGCGATTCCGCTCGGGTCGGTGAAGCTCGTGGCGCATACGGTGACCGACGGCCGCGTGGTCACGGTCGGCCTGCAGCTCGCCGAGCCGGAGCCTGTGCCGCGCACGATCTGGGACAAGATCGCAACCAGAGGGCGCCGCGTTCTGCGCCGCATTCTGGCGCGCCTGCGCCGCGCAAAATCTTGAGGGCGGCAGATCTCTAGGAGCGCGCGGCGACGGCGGTGGTCCGCGTCGCCAGCCGTTGCACCAGCCACGCGCCGCCGAACAGCACCGCGGCCCAGAACAGATCGCCGGCGATCGTGTATTTCAGGAACGGCAGCGCGGCGACGTAGCACTGGATCAGGCCCGCGGCGTCGAGGCTGTACAGGCCCGCGAACGCCCAGACCGCGAAGTTCGTCGCTATGAACGACAGCAGCGAGCAGCCGAGGACGGCGGGCACGACAACGCGGAGCGCGCGGCTGTGCCGCAGCAGGATGCCGGCGACGGCTGGCAGCACCAGTGCGGCATAGACCACGATCATCACCTGCCAGTGGTAGAAACCGACGAGCATGTCGCCGATCAGCATGCCGGCGAGCGGCACGGCCAGCGCGAGCGGCCGGTGGCGGAGCATCATGCCGGCGAACAGCGCGGAGGCGGCGACCGGCGAGACGTTCGGCACATGCAGCAGGAGCCGCGCAACCACGCAGAGCCCGATGAGAAACAGCGCCATCAGCAGGTCATTGCGAAGCGAGTTCGAGGACTGGGATGCATGCGGGGCGCTGATCATCGATCTTGATTCCATGGTTCCAATTCGAAGCGGCAGCATATCACATCCGCCGGCGAAGTTCATATGCGTGCGGCCCATTCCGCGACAATGGCCTCCAGCGCATCGAGGCCGTCGGTCAGGGCTGCCGGGCCGGGCTGCAGGATCAGCGCCGACTTGATTTCGCGCAGGAATCCGTCGCGGACGGCCGGAATGGCGTCGAAACCCGGGCGCGCCTGGAATTTCGCCGGCACGAATTTCTTGCCGCACCAGGAGCCGATGACGATATCGGGCTCGGCCGCGATCACCGCATCGGGCGTCACGATCCGGTCCTTGGCGCTTTTTTGTGCGGCCAGCGTCTTGAATACGTCGATCCCGCCCGCCGCCTCGACCAGCTCGGACACCCAGCCGATGCCGGAGATCATCGGCTCGTCCCATTCTTCGAAATAGACTCTTGGCCGGTGAGGTAGGCGCGCGGCGCGCTCCCGCGCCTGCGCGAGCCGCCGCTCCAGCGAGCGGGCGAGTTCGCCCGCCCTTTCCGCTGCGCCGATCAGCGCGCCGAGCGTGCGGATCATCGCGAAAATGCCCGCGACATCGCGCTGGTTGAACGCATGCACGGCGACGCCCCGGCGGATCAATTCGGCGGCGATATCGGCCTGCAGGTCGGAAAACGTCAGCACCAGATCGGGTTCGAGCGCCAGGATCTTCGGCACGTCGGCGCTGATGAACGCCGACACCCGGGGCTTCTCCCGCCGCACCCTTGGCGGGCGCACGGCGTAGCCCGACACGCCGGCGATGCGACGCTCTTCGCCGAGGAGATAGAGCGTCTCCACGGTCTCTTCGGTCAGGCAGACGATTCGCGCAGGGGGAAACATGGCCACACTTTAGTGCGCAGCCTCCGCGTCCAGCAACTCCAGCCCGCCGGTTGCCGCGACCCGGCCGTCCTCGACCTGCACCACCTGCGAGCAGAGTCTGCGGATTTCACCGGCCTGATGGCTGACATAGATCATCGGCACCTTCGCCTCGTCG
>SHVN01000092.1 GCA_009694215.1 Xanthobacteraceae bacterium | reverse complement strand
CGGCCGTCGTGCGTGGTCGCTATTCGCTCTCGGCCTGAACACGCTCCGCAAAGTCTTCGTTGCCGAAAGTCCTGATCAAATAATCGAATTCCTCGACCAACTCCTGTCCCCAAAACTACCCGTGAAAGCCATGCGTTCTTTGGCTTTCAAATAGGGAGTCGAGTACGATGACTTGCGCGATAAGACTGGGGCACCCGTTTTTGCGCCGGCGAGGTGGGGGCTTCGACAAAATGCGATGGATGCTGATAGGTGTCGCATTGTGCGGTGCTGTTCCGGCGCTCGCGTCGGAGTTCCGCCTGAGATCGGTTCGTTTTCCTATCTAACCAGCCATTCGCCCTCGGCGGCCCCGTTCGACTACGCCGACGACGCACTGCTCATCCGGAAAATCCAGCAGCAGCCGTAAGCCGCCGTGGCGTCTGCGCCCGCCGCTGCCATCCAGGAGCGAGCTTTGCAGCACGGTCGCGTTCGAGGCTGCGAACAACAAACTTCCACTGCGCTTCTTAGCAAAGCTGATTCAGCAGGAAAGCAGCTTCAATCCGAACGTCGTCAGCCATAAGGGCGTGCAAAGCATCGCGCAGTTCATGCCGGGCACGGCCGCGGAGCGCGGGCTCAACGATCCATTCGAGCCGATCCAGGCGCTCGGCGCGTCCACGAGATACCTGGCCGATCTGCTGGAGCGCTTCGGCAATCTTGGCCTTGCCGCCGCCGCCTACAACGCCGGACCGCAACGGGTGAGCGACTGGCTGGCGAAATAAGGTGGCGGCCTGCCGGCCGAAACCCAGCACTATGTGCGGCGCATCACCGGGCTTGCCGTGGAGCAATGGGCGCGTCCGGATCCGAAAGGCGAGGAGATACGCTTGCCGCCGCACGCGGATTGCCAGCAATTCCGTATGGTTTCAGCCGACTCTCTGGTCAACACCAGGATCGTGGCATCGAGCGGGGAAAATTCGCGCGGGTTCGCCGCCGGACGTGTGGACAAATACGCCAAGTTTCGCGGCTCTGCGCTGACCTATGTGAGCCTCTCGCCATCGGTCGCGAAATCCTCGCCCAATGAATTCACCAAGGGTGCCACGCGACGGTGCGCTCCCGCGTGCGGATGGCAGGCGCCGCGAATCCCAAGTGATTGCCGGTGCGGTGGGCTCGGGTCCGTGGATTTGTGAGCGCGTACCTTAAAGATTGGGCGGATAACCCGGCATCAGCTCGTAAGGGTGTTGCCATCCGGGCAGCGCCTTGATGCGGTCGAGCCAGGCCGCGATGTTCCTGTGCATGCCGGAAATGTCGAAGCCGAATTCTTCGGCCGGATAATAAAGATAGGCGCAGAGCGAGATGTCGGCGATGGTCGGCCGCTCGCCCAGGACAAACGAACCGCCGGCGAGCCGCTTGTCGACGATGGCGAGATTGCCGTCGATACGGGCTTTGAGGAACGCCATCACCGCGGGATCGCCGGCGGGCCTGGCGAAGTTCTTCAGGAAGCGGTAGGGGCCCAGGAAGCCGTTGACCTTCTGGTTGTCGAAGATGATCCAGCGCAACGCCTCGAGCCGCTCGTCCTCGCCTTCGGGCTTGAATTTGCCCGAACGCTCGGAGAGGTAGGTCAGGATCACGCCCGACTGGGTGAGCTTCTTCGCGCCGTGCACCAGCACCGGCACCTCACCCATCTCGTTGACTTCGGCGCGGTACTTCGGCGTGCGGGTCTCGCCGCCCTTGAAGAAATCGACATAGGCCGGCTTCCAGTCCGCGCCGATCAGGTTGAGCATCAGCGCGGCCCGATAAGCGTTGCCGGACTGCGCGAAGCAGTAGAGCTGATATTCGGCCATGGTTTCTCCCGGATCGCGCTGGCAGCAGACCACGGTCCGTGCGGCAGGAGAAATAGATTTTGCGAATGGAAAGGATCGCCCGCGCCGATGGGTGCCTTGAGCGACCGTTTCTGTGCCTTAGCGCAGCAGCGTGACCGGCTCGCCGCTGGTCGCCTTGCCCTCGAAGGTCGAGCCGGCGCTGGAGAGCTGCGCTAGCGGCTGTCCGTTGTGGTCGCGCATGACGAGGCCGCCCTGGTCGTAGGTCCATTTGCGGCTGGTGAAGAATTTCCCCGGACAGCCGCCCTCCGGCGCAATCGTGCCATCGATGGCGCCGGGCGACGCCGCCCCGAATGTCATGTGGCACTGGCCGCGGCCCGGCGAGCTGAGCAGCCAGCGGCCCGCCAGATTGACCGGCGGCGCGCCGGGCTGCATCGGGTCTTGCGCCGCGGTCTTCGGCCCCGTCCAGTCGAATTTGCCAAAGCGGTCGCCGCCGCAGCTTGCGAGCGCCGTCAACGCAAGGATCAGGACAGACGTGCGGGCCGCGGGGTGGAGGTCAGGCATGCGTGGGAGCTACTTCATCGTCGGGATGACGAACTCGGCGCCTTCCTTGGTGCCCGATGGCCAGCGCGCGGTCACCGTCTTGGTCTTGGTGTAGAAGCGGATCGAATCCGGCCCATGCTGGTTGAGATCGCCGAACCCGGAACGCTTCCAGCCGCCGAAGGTGTGATAGGCCAGCGGCACGGGAATCGCGAAGTTCACGCCAACCATACCGACCTGGACGCGGTTGGTGAAGTCGCGCGCGGTGTCGCCGTCGCGGGTGAAGATCGCGACGCCGTTGCCGTATTCGTGCTCGGAGGGCAGCCGCACCGCCTCCTCGTAGTCCTTGGCGCGCACCACCGAGAGCACCGGCCCGAAAATCTCTTCCTTGTAGATTTTCATGTCGGGCGTCACCTCGTCGAACAGGCAGCCGCCGATGAAGTTGCCATTCTCATAGCCCTGAAGCTTGAAGTTGCGTCCGTCGACCACGAGCTTGGCGCCTTCCTTGACGCCGGAATCGACGTAGCCCTTGACCTTGTCGAGCAGGGCGCGCGTCACCATAGGGCCGTAGTCGGCCTGCAGATCGGTTGACGGCCCGACCTTGAGGCTCTCGACCCGTGGCACGAGCTTCTTCATCAGCGCGTCGGCGGTCGTTTTGCCGACCGGGACGGCGACCGAGACCGCCATGCAGCGCTCGCCGGCCGAGCCGTAGCCCGCGCCGACCAGCGCATCGACCGCCTGGTCGAGATCGGCGTCCGGCATCACGATCATGTGGTTCTTGGCACCGCCGAAGCACTGCACACGCTTTCCGTGCGCGGTGCCGGTCGCATAGATGTACTGGGCGATGTCGGAGGAGCCGACGAAGCCGATCGCCTTGATGCGCTTGTCGGTGAGGAGCGCATCGACCGCCTCCTTGTCGCCGTTGACGACATTGAGCACGCCCTCGGGAAGGCCCGCCTTGAGGAACAGTTCGGCAATCCGCATCGGCACGGAGGGGTCGCGCTCCGACGGCTTGAGGATGAAGGTGTTGCCGCAGGCGATGGCAGGCGCGCATTTCCATAGCGGGATCATCGCCGGGAAATTGAACGGGGTGATGCCGGCGACCACGCCGAGCGGCTGGCGTACGGAATAGAGGTCGATGCCCGGGCCCGCGCCGTCGGTGTACTCGCCCTTCATCAGATGCGGAATGCCGCAGGCAAACTCGACCACCTCGAGCCCGCGCTGGATGTCGCCCTTGGAGTCGGCGAAGGTCTTGCCGTGCTCGGATGAAAGGAGCCGGGCGAGGTCGTCGTACTCGCCCTGGATCAGCTCCAGGAACTTGAACATGACGCGGGCGCGCCGCTGCGGGTTGGTGGCGGCCCAGGCCGGGAAGGCGGCCTGGGCGTTGGCGATGGCCTGCTCGGTCTCGGACTTGCTGGCCAGCGCGACCTTGGCCTGCACCTCGCCGGTGTTCGGGTTGAACACGTCGCCGGTCCGGCCGAAGCCGCCCTTGACCTCTTTGCCGCCGATGAAGTGGCCGATCTCGCGCATTGATTCCTCCTGCGAACCCGTCGTCGCCAGACCTTCAAGAGCGAGGCCTTCAAGGCTGCCGGGCCGTCAACCAGTCGTTAACGAGTGGATAGCGCAAGCCCTTGCTGGCGGGAAGCCCGGCTTTTGGCCCCGGGCGCACGGTGACGGACCGTTGCCTTTACACGTCCTTACGTGCGGCGGGGCTAGGGTTCCGGCAGGGCAGTACCGGGTCGCGCCCAGTTTGTGCGTTGGAGTGTTTCATGGATATCTCAACCGGGCTCGGGCTTGTGTTCGGCGGCAACGTGCTCGTCACCCTGATCATGATGGGTGGCGACCTCAAGATGTTCCTCGATGTCCACGCCTTCATCGTCATTTTCGGCCGCTGACCGCCGCGGCGCTGAGCCAGTTTCCGTTGTCCTGCATCATGCACGGCCTTCCGCTGGGCATGAAATACGTCTTCTCGATGCGCCGCTGGACCTCGCGCGAACTGGTCGAGGAGATCGCCCGCCTTGCTGAGATCGCGCGCAAGCAGGGCCCGATGGGACTCGAAAAAGAGAACATCGACGATCCGTTCCTCGCCAAGGGCATGCGCTACGTGGCGGACGGCTACGACATCACCTTCATCCGCGACAATCTGGAGCGCGACCGCGACAACTTCCTGTTCCATCTCGACGAAGGCCAGAAGATCTATCGTACCATTGGCGATTGCGCGCCGGCCTTCGACATGATCGGCACGCTGATCGGCATGGTGCAGATGTTCGCCAACATGACCGATCCCTCGAAGCTCGGCCCCTACATGGCGGTCGCACTGCTCGCCACGTTCTACGGTGCCGCCGTCGCCAACCTGTTCTGCCTGCCGATCGCCGACAAGCTGCATCTCAAGCTCGCCGACGAAGAGGTCAACCGGTCGCTGATCATTGACGGCGTTCTGATGATCCGCGACGCCAAGAGCCCGACGCTGGTGCGCGAGATGCTGCTGGCCTACCTGCCGGAGAAGCATCGCCACGCCGAAGTCGAGGAAGATGAGGCCGCCGAGCCGGCCGCGGCATAGCGCCGGCGGGGCTTTAGGCGGATCGCGGCATAGCAAAGAAAAAGAAGGCGGCCCACGGCGGCGGTCACGGTTGGTTCGTGACGTTCGCGGACCTCATGGGCCTCTTGCTCGCGTTCTTCGTGATGCTGGTCGCGTCCTCCACGCAGGACAAGAAGAAGCTCCAGATCATTGCCGGCTCGATGCATGAAGCGTTCGGCACCCAGACCGCAATCTGGATGTCCGGCATCATCGAGATCGACGGGCTGCCGACTCGGCCGCAGCTCAAGAACGTCGACAAGATCAAGCCGGAGGAGGCGTCGGCGACGCCAAGCCCCGATGAGAAGAGCCGCAACAGCAATTTCGGCGCGCGCATCGACAGCGATGGCGCGTTTGCGCGGGCCTCGGCCTCGCTGCGGCAGGCGATGCAGAACATGCCGGAGATCGCCGAGATTTCGAAGCACGTCATGATCGAGGAGACCAAGCAGGGCCTCAACATCGAACTGGTCGATCAGAACGGCAGCTCGATGTTCCCGTAGGGCTCCAAGGAGCCCTACGAGCGCACGCGCCGGCTGGTGCAGCGGCTGTCGGCTGCGTTGAAGGCGCTGCCCTACCGGATCTCGATCTCCGGCCACACCGCGGCGAGCAAGCTGACGGCCAAGCCGGGCTATGGCGCGTGGGAGCTGTCGGCCGACCGCGCCAACGCCATCCGCAAGATCCTCGAGGAGGAGGGCGTGCCGACGGCGAACTTCTTCGTGGCCGCCGGGCGGGCCGATACCCAGCCGCTGTTCCCCGAAGATCCCTTCGTCGCGGCCAATCGCCGCGTGACGATCACCCTGATGCGCGAGGCGCCGCCCATCCCGGTGAATTTTAGGCCATGATTTCATTGACTTATTTTTGACGCAACATTTCGCGCCGGACGCTGTTGTTTTCGGCGTAGGGGTGTATAAAACCCACCCCTTGTTGTTGCGATGCAACCAACAGCCTACCCCATGACTTTCGCGTGCCAATGACTGACGTCGCGGGCGCCATCCGCCCGGCCCACGCGCCTGCGGCCGCGGCGCATTCGGGCGGCAATTTCTGGGCGTTGACGCTCGGCAGCGTCGGCGTGGTCTATGGCGACATCGGCACGAGCCCGCTCTATGCGTTCCGCGTCGCTGTGGTGGCGGCGTCGCATTCGGGCCCGGTCAGCCGCGACACCGTGCTCGGCGTGCTGTCGATGATCGTCTGGGCGCTGGTGATCGTGGTCACGATCAAATACGTGCTGGTGCTGCTGCGCGCCGACAACAACGGGGAGGGCGGCACGCTGTCGCTGACCGCGCTCGCGACGCGCGTGCTCGGGCGGCGATGGTGGGTGATGCTGCTCGGCATCGTCGGCGCGGCCATGTTCCTCGGCGATTCGGTAATCACGCCGGCCATCTCGGTGCTCTCCGCGGTCGAGGGGCTTGAGCTCGCGGCGCCGGCGTTGAAGCACTACGTCATGCCGCTCACGGTGGTCATCCTGATCGCGTTGTTCGCGGTGCAGCGGCGCGGCACCGCGCGGGTCGCGTCGTTCTTCGGCCCAGTGATGCTGATCTGGTTCGTCACCATCGCTGTCGCCGGCGCCACTCACATCCTGGACGACCTCGCGGTGTTCGCCGCGATCAATCCAATCTACGCCATCAGCTTCGTGTCGACGCACGGCCAGATCGGCCTGATAACGCTCGGCGCGGTGTTTCTCGCCGTCACCGGCGGCGAGGCGCTCTATGCCGATCTCGGCCATTTTGGGCGCAAGCCCATTCAGATCGCCTGGCTTGGTCTCGTTCTGCCTGCGCTGCTGATCAATTACTTCGGTCAGGGCGCGCTGCTGCTGGCGCATCCCGAGGCGATCGAGAATCCGTTCTATCGCCTGGTTCCCGAAACGCTGCTGCTGCCGCTGGTGGTGCTTGCCACCGCCGCCACGGTGATCGCCAGCCAGGCGGTCATCACGGGCGCTTACTCGCTGGTGCGGCAGGCGATCCAGCTCGGTCTTCTGCCGCGGCTCGCCATCGTCCACACCTCGGCCGAATATTCCGGCCAGATCTATCTGCCGCGGGTGAATACGGCTCTGCTCATAGGCGTGCTGCTGCTGGTCGGCATGTTCCACACATCGGGAGCGCTGGCCTCGGCCTACGGCATCGCCGTCGCCACCACCATGGTCGTCGACGGCGTGCTGGGATTCATCGTCATCTGGAAGCTGTGGAACTGGCCGGCCTGGAAGGCGGCGCTGCTGATGGTGCCGCTGGTGATCGTGGATGCGACGTTCTTCTCGGCCAATCTGATGAAGCTCCTGGAAGGGGCCTGGGTGCCGCTCCTGTTTGGCGTCGCGATGGTCATGCTGATCCTGACCTGGCGGCGCGGCACGCGCATCCTCGCCAACAAGACGCGCAAGACCGAGGTGCCGCTCGAAGCGCTGCTGCACAGCCTGGAAAAGAAGCCGTCCCATATCGTGCCGGGGACGGCCGTGTTTCTGACCAGTGATCCGGAATTCGCGCCGACCGCGCTCCTGCACAATCTCAAGCACAACAAGGTGCTGCACGAGCAGAACGTGGTCCTCACCATCATCACCGAGGACACACCGCGCGCACGCGAGGAGGACCGGGTGACGATCTCGCCGGTGTCGCAGCACTTCATGCGGGTGTCGCTGAAGTTCGGTTACATGGAGACGCCGAATGTGCCGAAGGCGCTCGCCATCGCCCGGAAGCAGGGCTGGCAGTTCGACATCATGTCAACCTCGTTCTTCCTGTCGCGGCGGACGCTCAAGCCCGCGGCGCACTCCGGCATGCCGCGCTGGCAGGACCGGCTGTTCATCGGCCTCGCCAAGAGCGCCGCGGACGCCACCGACTTCTTCCAGATTCCGACCGGCCGCGTGGTGGAAGTAGGCACCCAGGTTACCGTCTAAGTTCACCGTCTGAATATTGGGCTTTGGCTTGGCGAGGAGCGCGTGACGATTTCGCGCGATCGCTGTAAGATCGCGCAGACAGTGGGAGGTTGCGTCATGTCCGAAGTGAGAGACCCGCCGGTGCACGATCTGATGCCGGAGGACGTCGCGCGGGGCCTGGCCGATGGCAAGGTGCTTCTGGTGGACGTGCGCGAGCTGAACGAGACCGCGGTCGAGCGCTATCCCGAGGCCGTGATCGTGCCGCTGTCGAGCTTCGATCCGTCGCTGATCCCGGACCCGGCGGGCCGCCAGGTGGTGTTCGCCTGCCGCTCCGGCCGGCGCTCGGTCACGGCGTCCCAGGCGGCGCAGGCGCACGGCCTGCCCTACGACTCGCATCTTGCCGGCGGCATCCTTGCCTGGAAGGCGGCGGGCCTTCCGACCGAAAGCTGACGGGATCGACCAATGTTGCGCGCTCTCGCTGTTGCTGCCGTTCTGCTGCTGGCCGTGGCGGGCCACAACGCGCCGCTTCCGGCGCAGACGCGCAGCCTCAACGTCTACAACTGGTCGGACTACGTCGAGCCGACGGTGATCGAGGCGGTCAGCAAGGAAACCGGCATCAGGGTCAAATACGATACATTCGATTCCAACGACACGCTGGAAACCAAGCTCCTCGCCGGCAAATCGGGTTACGACGTGGTGGTGCCGACAGCCTACTTCCTCGAACGCCAGATCAAGGCAGGCGTGTTCCAGAAGCTCGACAAGTCGAAGCTGTCGAACCTCGGCAACGTCTGGCCGGACATCGCGCGGCGGCTCGCAACCTACGATCCCGGCAATCAGTACGCCGTCAACTACATGTGGGGCACCACCGGCATTGGCTACAACGTCAAAAAGGCGCGTGAAGCCCTCAAGGCCGACGGGCCGGTCGAAGCGGCGATGGCTTCGTGGGACATCGTGTTCAAGCCGGAAAATCTCGCCAGGTTCAAGAGCTGCGGCGTCCACATGCTGGACTCCTCCGACGACATCCTGCCGGCGGCCCTGCATCATCTCGGGCTCAACCCCAACACCACGCAGCAGGCGGAGCTGGAGAAGGCCGCCGACCTCCTCACCAAGATCCGCCCAAACGTTCGCAAGTTCAACTCGTCGGAATATCTCAACGCGCTGGCCACCGGCGAGATATGCCTGATCGTCGGCTGGTCAGGCGACATCAAGCAGGCGCAGAAGCGCGCGGCCGAGGCCAAAGGCGGGATCGAGATCGGCTATTCGATCCCCAAGAGCGGCGCGCAGATGTTTTTCGACAATTTTGCGATCCCGAAAGACGCCAAGAACGTTGCCGAGGCGCACGCCTTCATCGACTACATGCTGCGGCCGGAGGTGGCGGCGAAAAACTCGAATTTCCTCGGCTATGCCAATGGCAACATCGCGAGCCAGAAGCTGATCGACAAGGCGGTGCTCGACGACCGCACGGTCTATCCCGACGCCGAGACGATGAAGAGCCTCTACATCATCACCGCGCACGACCAGAAGACGCAGCGGCTGATGAACCGGCTGTGGACCAAGATCAAGACCGGGCGGTAGAGTCAAACGGATCGAATGCAGCGCACGCGCTTTACCTCTCCCCGCTTGCGGGGAGAGGTAAAGCGCCGCAGGCGGTCGGGTGAGAGGGTAATTGCCTTGCGTGTTGCGTAGCGCCCCTCACCCCGACCCGCCCCCGCAAGCGGGGAGAGGGGGTGCACTGCCGATGTGGCATCGCTTCGCTTCCAAGGATCCGGATTTTATAATTTTTCGTCCTCATCCCGCCAGCGCCGGTGCACCCACAGCCATTGCTCGGGATTCTCGCGCACCCAGCCCTCGATCACGCCGGTGATGGCCTGGGTGGCTCCCTCGATGTCGATCTTGCCTTCGGCGTCGCGCGGCACGGCGATGGCCTCGGTCATCTTCAACTGAAAGCGATTGCCGGGGTAGCGCACCACGCGAATGCCGTGGATCGGGCAATCGACGTTGCGGGCCAGCCGCGCGACCAGCGCGTTGGCGCGGGTGCGGCGGCCGAAGAAGGTCACCGGAACACCCTGGACCGTGTACTGATCGGTCAGGATGGCGACATGGGAGCCGGCCTGGAGCGCCTCGGCGAGCTTCAGCGGCGCCTGCATCCCGGACGGAACCAGCGTTCCCATACAGCCTGTGCGCAGCGCGATGACCGCGTCGGATATGGCGCCGACATTCGGCCGGCGGTAGAGCACGTGGGTTTCGAGGCCGTAGCTGTGCGCGGCCACGGCCGCCAGCTCCCAGTTCGCCAGATGCGCGGAGAAAATTAGCGCGGGCTTGCCGTCATCGCGGAGGCGGAGCACGATCCTTTCGCTTTCGTCGGAAGCCATCATGCGCCCGCGTCCGTGCTCGCGATGGTAGTCCCACAGCCGGTCGATATGGGCGAACTCGGCGGCGACGCGGCCGAGGTTTTCCCAGACGCCGCGCAGGAGTTCTTCGATCTCGGCGGCGGATTTCTCCGGGTACGCCGCGGTGAGGTTGGAGCGGCCCAGGCGATGCTCCGGCAGCCATGGCCCGAGCCGCCGCATGAAACCGCCGGCGAAGTTCGACATCACGTCGGGATCGATCAGCCGGATCGCGCGCAGGCTGTGCACGGCGAGGAATCCGATCGCCGCATCAGCGATGCGGCGCAGGCGCGATGAATGCCGGTGTCTGCCGCGAGCCATGCCGCGCCCTAGAAGTTCACGACGATCTTGCCGAACACCTGGCGGCCTTCCAGCCGCGCGATGCCGCGCTCGATATCGGCAAGCCCGATCTCGGTGTCGATCACCGGGGTGAGGCCGCCCGCCATCTTGGCGAGGCTGTCGCGGATGTTGCGCATCGAGGCGCCGAACGAGCCGAGGATCTTGTACTGCTGCTGAAACAGCTGCATCAGGTTGAAGGTGATAGTGGGGCCGGCGGTCGATCCGCAGGTCACCAGCCGCCCGCCGCGCTTGAGCACCAGCAGCGAGCCATTGAAACCCTCGCCGCCGACGTGCTCGAACACCACATCGACACCCTTCTTGTTGGTGAGTTTGCGCGTGATCGTCTCGAATCGCTCGGTGCGGTAGTTGATGACGTGATCCGCGCCCAGCGCCTTGGCCTTCTTCGCCTTCTCGTCGTCGCCGACCGTGGTGATGACGGTGCAGCCGATCGCCTTGGCCATCTTGATTGCCACCGTGCCGATGCCCGAGCCGCCGGCCTGCACCAGGATGGTCTCGCCGGGCTGCAGCTTGGCGTTGTCGAACAGCATGTGCTCGACGGTCGAGAATGCGATCGGCGCGCAGGCGGCGTCGCGTATGCTCACGCCCTTCGGCACCGGGATGACCAGCCGCGCCGGCATGTTCAGCCGGTCGCGGGCGAAGCCATCGACGTGAAAGCCCATGATGCCGGCGACGTTCTCGCAAAGATTGTCGCGGCCCTCCTGGCAGGCCTTGCAGGTGCCACAGGTGAGCGCGCCATACATCACCACCGGGTCGCCGGGCTTGAATCCGGTGACGCCTGCGCCGACCGCGGCGATCTCGCCCGCGGCCTCGGCGCCGACAACGAGCGGCATCTTTCGCTTGGCGAAGGCCATGCCGCGAAAGCCCCAGACGTCGATGTGGTTGAGTGCGACCGCCTTCACCGCGATCTGCACTTCGCCGGCCGCAGGCGGCAGCGGGGCGGGGAGCTCGACCAGCTCAAGCTTGCGGTCGCCCAACAGTTGGAGCGCGCGGATGGTCGCAGTCACGCCGGTTCGCGCCCCATCACTAGCGAGACGTTCTGACCGCCGAAGCCGAACGAATTGGAGATGACGTGCGTCACCTTGGCGTCGCGTGCCTCGTTCGGCACCACGTCCATCGGGATCGCGGGATCGGGCACCTGGTAGTTGATGGTCGGCGGGATGCGCTGATGCTGCAGCGTCAGCAGCGAGAACACCGCCTCGACCGCGCCCGCGGCCGAGAGCGTGTGGCCCACCATCGACTTGTTGGAGGACATCGGCAGGGTCTTGGCGCGTTCGCCGAACACCGCCATGACGCCCATCGCCTCCATCTTGTCGTTCTCCGGCGTACCGGTGCCGTGCGGATTGACGTAATCGATGTCGTCGGGCGTGAGACCGGCATCGGCCAGCGCATTGCGGATGCAGCCGATGATCGGCTTGCCGTCCGGGCTCGATCGGGTGCGGTGGAAGGCGTCGGCCATCTCGCCGCAGCCCTTCATGACGCCGAGAATTTTCGCGCCGCGCGCCTTGGCCGACTCCATGCTTTCCAGAACCAGGGCACCTGCGCCTTCGGCCATGACGAAGCCGTCGCGGTTCTTGGCGAAGGGTTTCGCCGCCTGCTCGGGCGGGTCGATCGAGGTCGATAGCGCCGAGAGCAGCGAGAAGCGGATGAGCGATTCCTGATTGATCGAGCCGTCCGAGCCGATGCAGAGCGCGGCGCCGGTTTCACCGCGGCGGATCGCTTCGACGCCGAGCTGGATCGCGGTTGCGCCGGACGCGCATGCCGTCGACAGCGAGATCGGCGAGCCCTTGGTGCCGAACTTGTCCGCCAGATGATTGGCGACCGAGCCGAACATGAAGCGCTCGTGATAGGGAAGAAACGTTCCGGCCGCGGCGGTGCGGATGAGGTCGTTGTAGCTGACATTGGCGTTCGCGCCCGACGCGGTCGCGACATTGCGGCGCTGATCCCATTCGATCTCGATCGGCGGCACCGCGAGGAACAGCGGCCCCGGGAAATCGCCGCGACTGCCGATCCCGGATTCGCTGACCGCCTCTTCGGCGGCGAGTTCGGCCAGCCGCTCCGACAATTCCGGTGACGACAACGGCTCGGCCGGGACGAAATCGATCGTGCCGGCGAAGCGGGTCTTGAGCCCTTCGGTCGGGAACCGGGTGATGTTCTTGATCCCGGACTTTCCGGCGGTGAGGTTCTTCCAGTTCTCGACCTTGCCCGCGCCGAGCGAAGTCACCACGCCCATGCCGGTGACGACGACGATGGGGCGCCCGGCGCTGTCATGGTTGGACGGCATGCTGCTCTCCTTTAGGACGCTGCTTCGTGCGGACCTAAGCTTCGACCAGGGCCATGCCCTCGCCGCGCCAATGGCCGATGGCGGTGACGACCGCCTGGGTGACCGGGCCGTCCATCGGCCGCTCGACCCCCGAGTCGTCGCCCGGCGGATAAAGGCTACCACGGCTGACGGCGAGTGCGGCGAGCGCCACATTCATCGGAAACTGCGGCTCGAAGGCATGGCCGAGATAGGTGCCGGTGGCACGAACGGCAACATCCTTGTGTTCGGCCAGAAAGGCGCATTCTTCGGCGGTGGCGGGCGCTGTCCCGCTCGCGCCCGAGATCACCGCGACCTTGCCAGGCTGCAGACGCGCGGAAATGCGGCCCCACAGCCGCTTCAGCGCCGCGGTCACGTCGCCGGGCTTGCGATTGCAGCGGTCGGACAGAACGGCGGAGAGCCGCGCGATGCGCTTGGCGCCCCGCGCTTCGGCATGAGCCCGGGATTCGATGACCAGGAAGGCGCCGAGCGCCGCCAGCGCAAAACCGGGCTTGCCCTCGCGCTGCCAGACCGGCGCGAACTTGTCCTTCAAGGCAAAACCGCCGAACTCGTAGAGCATCAGGAGGTCTGGACGCTCGGAGTTGTGGCTGCCGCCGACCAGCGCGATGTCGCTCTGGCCGGCCTCGATGCGCGAGAGCGCGATGCGGACCGCATCGACGCCCGCGGATTCCTCGCCCATGAAGGTGCGCGAGGAGCCGGTGACGCCATGCACGATCGAGATATTGCCGGCCAGGAGGTTGGAGAGCTGCGCCAGGAACAGCGTCGGGCGCAGATCGCTCATCAGCCGCTCGTTGAGGAAGGCGTCCGGCTTTTCGGCGCCCGGCAATCCGGAAAGGATGGCGGTGTCAGCCGCGATATCGCGCTCGCCGCCGCCGGCCGCGACGATCATGTCGGTGTGCGACAGAATCTCGGCGTTGCCCTTGACGCCTGCGGACTCCAGCGCAAGTCCCGCGGCATAGGTGCCGATGCGCTGCCACGCCTCCATCTGGCGTTGATCGCCCTTCTTGGGGATATGCTTGTCGAAGTCGAGCGGGGCGATCTTGTGGATGATGTAGGGTGGATAGGTGGTGGTGTCGGCCTGCGGCTTTCCCGCGCCGAGTGCCTGCCAATGCGCGTCCGGCCCCTCGCCAAGGCACGAGACGATGCCGATGCCGGTGATCCAAGCCTCACGGGCAGCCCCACGCGCCGCGTCAACCATGGCTGGCGGCCTCCATCGGGAACGCGATGCGCCTGGCAACCTCGTGCATGCTGGCGAGAAACTCGCCCTCCGGAAAATCGACCACCCGGAAGGTGATGTCGGCGTTGCAGACGGTCTTGCCGTCCACCTCGATCTCGGCCTCGGTCATGGCAAAGCCCGAGCCCTCGTGCATGATCTTCGCCGACACCATCAGCGTCTGGCCGGGCGTGACGAAGGTACGCAGCTTGACCTCCTTGAGCGCGGCGAGGAACGGCATTTTCGCAAATCGCATTCGCCCGATGATTAGCCAGCCGGACGCCTGCGCCATCGCTTCGATCAGCAGTACGCCGGGCATCAGCGCTCGGCCTGGAAAGTGTCCCTCGAAGATCGTGCTGTCGGTGGGAACAATCGCCTCAACGCGGATCGTCAGGTCAATGAGATTGAGGTCGATGATCCGATCGATTAGTTGAAAGTACTCGATCCGCATTTGTCCTCTGACATCATTTCGCCTTGGCAGCGACCAGGTCGTCGATGCGGGCGCAGAGGTTCTTCAGCACGAAATACTGTTCGGTGGTCGCCTTGCCGTCGTTGACCTCCTGGGTCCATTGCTCGAGCGGCAGCTTGATCCCGAACGCCTTGTCGATGGCAAAGGCGATATCGAGGAAGTCGAGGCTGTCGATGCCCAGATCATCGATGGCGTGGCTGTCGAGCGTGATCGTGTCGCGCGCAATGTCGCACGTCTCGGCAATGATGTTGGCCACGGTTTCGAACGTCGAAGGCATCGTTAAATCCCTGAATGATAACGGTTTTTAAGCCGCGTCCGGAGGCGGCGCTACACCGGGAGCGACGCTGGTTCCGCGCCCTGTTCCCCGTGGAGATGAGCCGAGTGCCCGTATAGCGAAGAGGGCGAGTCAGTTCAATGGCGGCGGAATTCTCTCCAAGGGGGCGAAATTCCTGATTGTTCGGGGCAACGGCCGGTCCCTTTGAAGGCGCCTGGACGCCACGGCCGCGCCGGCCCGCGCACCCGACGGCGGCTTGCCGGCAGGCCGTCTCATGCCGCCGCGGCAATGCGTGCATTCGATGCAGGCGATCCGGTTGCGATCGCAGCTTCCGTTCGACTGAACCAAATCCGGCGTGGCGCGTTTAAAGCGCCGGAACTTTTAGTTCCACAAAATGTCGCCGAGAGTCCTCTCGCCGACATGGCATGGCCGCACCTCCAGTGCGTGGTGCTGAACATCACCCACATTCGCTGGAGATCGCGGATGATCGCAAGATCGTTTGTCGCTGCTTTTGTGCTTCGCTTCGCGTACGACGGCGACGCCCGCGCGGAAACTGGAATCGCATCGGTCTGCGCCTATGACGGCGACAAGACCGCAAGCGGCGAG
>SHVN01000091.1 GCA_009694215.1 Xanthobacteraceae bacterium | reverse complement strand
ATACGCCCATTCGTCGTTGGTCAGGTCGCTCGGGTATCGCAAGGCGCTGCGGTCGTAACGTCTGCGGTTCTGCGTCGTCCACATCGGTGACCCTCCTCGAACCAGGCCACCACTCTTGAATCACAAATGATTCATAGGATTCAATATGTTCCCGGACAGACACTTACGACTTTTCGCTCCAGCGTTGTCCGCGCGACGCGAAGCCGTTCCGGCGACGGACCGACGATGGTTCCCGCCTCCAGCAGGACAATCCAATCCTTGCTTGTGGCGTTGTCGCGATGAATCCGGATCAGATGACTTGGCGCTTTCCTTCGGAAGATGCCCATGGCGGTCTCCGGCCTTCGTGCACCCGGCGAAATCAGAGTAACAACCCGGGCAATGGGGTCAATCGGGCCTGGTTCTAATCCGCCGCGGTCTGTTCCAAATCGACACACACCTGGCCGTCTTGCACCACCACCTTATAGGTCCGAAGCGCCGTGAAGCACGGCGCCTGCACCGCCTCGCCGGTCTTTACGTTAAACGCGCCGAAGTGCAGCGCGCACTCGATGATGTCGTCTTCGAGGATGCCGTCGGCGAGGCTCGCCGCCCCGTGGGTGCATTCGTTGTCGGTGGCGTAGAACGTGCCGCCGAGGTTGTAGACGGCGATGACGTTGCTTCCGACCTCGAAGCTTTTCACGGAATTGTCCGCGACCTCGGAGGTGGGGCAGACTTTGGTAAGCTCGGCCATATCGATACGCTTTTGTTTTGCAGTTTGTTCGGCCCATGCTTCGAGACGCGGCCTTCGGCCGCTCCTCAGGATGAGGCGGGGAGAGATCCTAACCCTGAGAGATGAACTTGGTGACGAGATACGCCCCAAGTCCCTCGATGCCGCCTTCGCTGCCGTGGCCGCTCTCCTTGACGCCGCCGAACGGCGTTTCAGGAGTGGAGATGGCAATAGAGTTGACGCCGACCATGCCGCTCTCGAGCGCGTCGCCGATCGCCGCCGCTGTCGAGCTCGACGCGGTGAAGGCGTAGGCCGCGAGCCCGAACTCCAGCGCGTTAGCGCGCTCGACCACCTCGTCGAACGACTTGAAGGTGACGATCGGCGCCACCGGGCCGAACGGCTCCTGGGTCATGATCCTGGAGTCGTCCGGAATGTCGGTGATGACGGTCGGCTCGTAGAAGTAGCCCTGGTTGCCGCTGCGCTTGCCGCCGGTCTGGATCTTGCCGCCGCGGCTTTTGGCGTCGGCGACGATGGAATCCATCGCGTCGAGACGCCGCGCGCTGGCGAGCGGGCCCATCGTCGTGGTCTTTTCCAGGCCGTCGCCGAGCTTGATGCCGTTGGCGTATTCAGTGAAGCGCTTGAGGAAGCGCGGATAGACGTCCTCCTGCACGTAGAAGCGCGTCGGCGAGATGCAGACCTGGCCAGCGTTGCGGTACTTGAACGCGGCGATGGTGTCGGCCGCCTTCTCCGGATCGGCGTCGGCGAACACCACGACCGGCGAGTGGCCGCCGAGCTCCATGGTGGTGCGCTTCATGCCCTTGGCCGCGAGCTGGGCGAGATGCTTGCCGACCGAGATCGAGCCGGTGAAGGAAATTTTCCGCACCGCGTCCTTGGCCAGCAGATGCTCGGAGACTTCCGCGGGGACACCGAACACGAGATTGAGCACGCCGGTGGGAAGCCCCGCGTCGGCGAAGCAGCGCACCATCTCGACGCAAGCGCCGGGCGTCTCCTCCGACGCCTTGAGAATGAGCGAGCAGCCGGCCGCGAGCGCGCCGCCGACCTTTCGGGCGGGCGTCAGTACCGGGAAATTCCACGGCGTGAAGGCGGCCACCACGCCGATCGGCTCCTGCATCACAAGCTGACGGACGCCCTTGCCGCGGCCCGGGACGATGCGGCCGTAGGAGCGGCGACCTTCCTCGGCGTACCAGTCGATGATGTCGGCCGAGACGATGACCTCGCCGCGAGCCTCGACATAGGGCTTGCCTTGCTCCAGCACCATGATCTTGGCTATCACGTCATGGCGCTCGCGCATCAGGTCGGCGGCCTTGTGCATGATCTTGCAGCGATCGTAGGCCGAGGTCGCCCGCCACAGCGCGAAGCCCTTCCTGGCGGATGCCAGCGCCTCGTCGAGATCGGACGAGCTTGCGTGCGGCAGGTGCGCCAGCGCCTTCTCGGTCGCGGGGTTGATGACGTCCTCGCCCTTGCCGGTGCTGCCGTTCTTCCTCCACGCGCCGTCGATGAAAAGACCAAGCTCGCCGTACATGACACCCTCGTTTTTTCTGGCCGGTTCCTCTGGGGCAGGATTTAGCATTTCCGGGCAGGCCGGGCCACCCGTTGCCACCTCAGCGGCCGGACCTTTCGAGCTTGCGGTCGAGGCCCCAGAGGAGCGGCAGGCACAGCAGGCTGAAGGCGCCGGACACCAGGAAGGCCAGGTCGTATCGGCCGGTGACCGCGACGAAGGCCGCGAAGGCGATCGGCGTCAGCATATTCGACATGAAGATGAGAATGACCGATCCGGCCGCCGTCTCGCCGATCAGCGTCGGCGGCGAGCGCCGCGCCACCTCCGCGATCTGGACGCCGTTCCAGCCGGACACCATGATTCCGGCTCCCGCCGAAAGCAGAACGAAAGCCCACATCGGCCAAGCCGGCGTGCTGAGCCCGAGCAGAATGGTCGAAATAGCCGAACCCAGGGCGGCAATCATCAGGGTCTTGGGGCCGGACGCGATATGATCGGCGATCCAACCCAGGCAAACCCGGCCGAACATGCTGCTGGTCTGCATGACGGCGAACATCAGGCCGGCGGTGCTGAGCGACTGGCCGACGATCGCCACGAGATAGGTCACCATGAACGTGACCCAACCGGCTTGCGCGATCGCCAGCAGGCAGCCGACCCAGGATGCCCTCCACAGCCGCTCCCCATGCGAGAGCGAGCGCAGCGGCACCAGGATGTCCGTCAACCGGAAGCTGACCAGCCGCCGCTGCATCCGCTCCTCGGGCGGCGGATCGATGCGCGCTTGGAACGGCCAGGTGAGGAGGATCACGGCGGCGCAGGCGGCCGCAACCACGACAGCCGCGAGCCGCCAACCCATCGCCTCGATGAGCGGCGGGATCAAAAGCCCGCCCAGCACGCCGCCGAGCGGCACGCCCGCCTGCTTGATCGAGAACACAAGGTTGCGGTGGGCTGGCGGCGTGAACCGCTGCAACACCTCGCTGCCCGCCGGATTAGCGGTGCCGAGGCTCAGTCCCACGCAGGCGCTGGCGATCAGCGCCAGCGTGATCGACGGAACGAGATACAGCAGGAGGCTTGCCGCACCGATCAGCAGGCTCCATTGCAGAGCGCGGACGCCGCCGAGGCGATGCATCAGGCCCATTCCGGCGGTGAGCACGAACAGCGCGCCGACGACGGTGGCAGCGGTGAGGTACCCGACCCAGCTCTTGTCCCAGCCGAACTCCGCCGTGAAGGCCGGCGCCGCGACCGGCACGAGCCGGCCCAGCGTGGCGGAGATCGTCTGCAGAACGACGATCACGACGATGGCGATGATCCAGGTCGGGATCGCAGGCATAAGCAGACGGCCCCTAGCTCAGATACGCGCCGCCGTTCAGCTGATAGTTCTGCCCGGTGATATAGGCCGCGCGGGGGCCCGCGAGAAACCGCACGATCTCGGCAATATCCTCGGGCACGCCGCGCCGGCCGACCAGTGGATTGGAAAACGAGTGATGCTGCGGCTCGGGCTGGCCCGGAGGCCGCGGCGTCTGCATCAGGCCGGGCGTCACGGTGTTGACGCGGATTGTTCCAGCGAACTCGTGCGCCAGCGCGCGGGTCAAACCGACCAGCCCGGATTTTCCGGCGACGACATGAGCGCGGTGCGCGGCGCCGGTGTGGGCGCTGAGGCCCCCGACGTTGACGATGGCCGCGGCATCGCTCTTCTTCAGATGCGGCAGGCAGGCCTTCACGCAGATGAAGGCGCCGTCCAGCACCACGCCGATCACCTTCCGCCACTCGTCGAGTGACATCTGCTCGAACGGCTTCTCGGCGCGGAGCGCCGCGTTGTTGACCAGGATATCGACGCGGCCGAACCGCGACACGGCGGCGGCGGCCATCGTCTCGATGGCCGCCACATCGACCACGTCGGCGATGGCGGCCACGGCCTTGCCGCCCTTCCCTTCGATCTCCTTCACCACTGCGTCGGCCTCGGCCTTGTTCGAGCGCACGTTCACCACGACCGCCGCGCCCGCCGCCGCCAGCGAATGGGCGATGCCGCGCCCGATGTTACGGCCCGCGCCGGTGACGATCGCGACGCGGCCGGCGAGTTCCTGGTCTGCCATTTCGTTATCCCCTCAGCGCGGACAGATCGATCCGCCCGCCGAACACGTTCGATGCGAGCTTCAGCGCCTTCTCCGCCCGCGCGACATCATAGCCGCCGTAGCGCGCATTGAGCAGGAATTTACTCTCGATGTCCTCCCGCGACAGCGGCTCGTGCACGCCGCCGCGCATGTGCGGCTGCCGCTCCTCGATCACGCTGCCGTCGTGGAGCGTCGCGCGGATGTGCCCGGTGAAATTGTCGGGGTAAGGGTTGCCCGGATCGATCCGGTAACGAACCTTCTGCGCCAGCGCCACGACCGCGGGCTCCCGCACCGCTTCATCGGAGAAGTCGCTCAGGCCCACGTTGCCGCGAATGAAGCCCGCGGCGATGCAGTAGGGCTGCGAGAATTTCCCGGCGTAGCCGTTGCGCGGCGTCTGCTTCCCGGCCAGCGGCTCCCAGAGCCGATGCACCGTCCCCTCGCCCACGTCGCAGACCATCTCGACCACATCGTCGGGCTTGATGCCGCGCGCGCCAAGCCGCCGCGCGCAGTCGATGTAAGGATGCGTCATGGTCCCGCAGGGGTAGAGCTTGAACGCCAGCGTCTGCGTCAGCCAGCGCGTGCCGAAATCGTCCGTCACCTTGCCGAAGTCGCCCGTCGTGGTGTTGGCGAAGCCATGGAAGAAGCCATGCACGCCCTCGAACACCGTGCGCGGCCCGGAAAAGCCCGCACGCGCCAGGAGCGCAGCCCTCATGCCCGATTGCGCCGCCCAGCCGGCGTGCATGCGCTTGGTCCAGGTGCCCTCGGCGAGATATTCGATGATCCCCGACGCCATCGAGCCGACCACGCCGAGCGCATCGACCATCTGCTTCCGGTCGAGTCTGAGCGCCTTGCCAACGGCGGCCGCGGCGCCCATCGCGCCGAACACCGCGGTCGGGTGGAAGCCCGCCCTGTGCACCATCTTCGGCGCGACGAGGCCGAGCCGGCACATCAGCTCGATGCCAACCGCGATACCCTCCAGCGCCGCCTTGCCGTCGATGCGATACCGCTCGCCGATGGCCAGTACCGCCGACACGATCACCGCGCCCGCGTGGACCGGACCGCCCTCGAAGGTGTCGTCGAAATCCTCGCCATGTGCCGCGGTGCCGTTGCCGAAGGCCGCGCCCGCCGCGCTCAAGGACCGCTTGTGGCCGATGGCAGTGCACGGCCCGTCCTCATCCCAGCCCGCGAGCGCGCTACCGACATAATCCTCGTTCCGCGCGGCGAGACACAGGCCGACCACGTCGACCAGCGTCTGCTCGCACTTCTCGCGCGCCGGGGCCGGCAATCGGCCGGCATCGACCGTCACGATGCGCTCGGCCAGATGCTCGGCCACCGCGATGTCAGGAAGCTTTGCGTCCATTCTTACTCCGCTGCCACAAATACCACCGTCATCACCGGGCCGCGCCGAAGGCGCTAGTCCCGATGATCCCGATGACCTTGGCACGACCTTGCCCCAGGAATCGAGATGGCAGGACACGCCCGGCCATGACGTTGAGAGTTTGATTGCGAATGACAAGGTTCTCAATTATCCCGCAGCCGCACGCTGCCGCCGCCCAACCGCAGCCGGTTGGCCAGCGCGACGATGCCCGAGGTCACGACCAGCATGATGAGGCCCAGCACCGAGATCGCCGCGAGGTCGCCGCTCTCGTTGAGATCGAAGATCAGCACCGAGATCACCTTGGTCTCCGAGGTGAACAGCATGACCGCCGCGGACAATTCACGGATGGTGCCGACGAATACGAAGCACCAGGTCGCGATCACCGAGGTGCGCAGCAGCGGCGCGGTAATCTGGCGCAGCGCCTTGAGCCGCGTGGCGCCAAGGATGCGGCTGGCGTCCTCCAGCTCCGGATGGATCGCCTTCAACGCCGACTGCATCTGCTGATAGGCGGCGGGCATCGCCAACGTCAGGAACGCCAGCAGCAAAATCCATAGCGTACCGTAGAGCACGAAGGGCGGGCGCGTGTAGCTCAGGAACAGGCCGACGCCCAGCACGATGCCGGGGATCGCGACCGGCGCGGTCGCGAGGAACCCGAGCGCCCGATGGCCGCTCACCGCCTCGCGGGTGGTGAGATAGGAGATCACCACGGCGACGACCGTGCCGATGGTCGCGGTGGCGATGCCGAGCACGAAAGTATTGTAGAGCGCGAGCTTGGTGGCGGAGAGCTCGAACAGCACGAAGTGGATGTTGTGGAAGGTGAAGTTGCTGAAGGTGATGAACTGCGAGGCGACCTTCGAGAAGGTTGCGTTGAACAGCGCGGCATAAGGCAGGAACACCGGGTTGAGCAGCACGATGAAGCACAGCGCCAGCGCCGCCCAGCGCATCCAGCCGAGGCGAATGAGGCGCGGGTCGCTGTTCTTGCCGCCGAGCACCGCGTAGGAGCGCCGGCCGAGGATCATGTGTTCGGCGCGGAGCAGCAGCACCGTGAGGATGAGCAGCGGCAGCGAGGCCGCGGCCGCAAGCTCGGGCTTGGGCGGATACTGGAACAGGCTCCAGATCTTGGTGGTCATGGTGTGAAAACCGGCTGGCAGCGCCAGGATCGCGGGCGAGCCGAATAGCGTCATGGCCTGCAGGAACGCGACTAGCGCGCCCGCCAGGATCGCAGGCAGCACCAATGGGATGGTGACGCGTCGCGCCGTGACCCAGGTGCTGCCGCCGAGGATCGAGGAAGCGTCCTCAAGTTCGCCCGGCGTGCGGTCGAGCGCATTGGCGACCAGCACGAACACGTAGGGAAAGGTGTAGCAGGCGATCACGAAGATCAGGCCGGAGAACGAATAGATGTTGAGCAGATGCTCGTCCGCCGCCGCCCCGGTGACGACCCGGTAGATCTTGTTGAGGAGGCCGCTGTTGGGCGCCGCCAGAAGCTCCCACGCGATCGCGCCGAGGAATGGCGGCGTCACAAACGACGCCGTCACCAGGAGGCGCACGGTCCGGCGCAGTGGCATGTCGGTGCGCGCCACCAGCCACCCCATCGGGGCCGCGACGATGCAGCAGATCAGGCTCGTGCTGAAGGCCAAGGTGAAGGTGGTGATGAGCGGATCGAGCAGCGTCGGGTCGTTGACCAGCGTGACGAAGTTCCCGAACGTGAACGCACCGTTCTTGTCGACGAAAGCGTAGTAGATCAGCCACGACATCGGCAGCACGATGAGCACGCACAGCACCAACGCAATACCGTAAAGCACGAGCTTCGTGTAGTCGAAGCCGTGCGTCATGCGTGCGGGTGGGTCCGATACGGCGATGGTCATCTCTGCCTCGTCATGCCCGGCGTTGTGCCAGGCATCCACAATTTTCTCTTGCAAGCCACCAGCAAGACGTGGATGGCCGGGACATAGGCGAGCGAAGCGACGCCGTACTCCGGGCGGCTATGCCCGGCCGTGACGTCGCTTGAATTGCATTACACCTTAAAAATCTGCGCGTAGCGCCGCTTGATCTCCTCGGCGCCCTTCTCCACGCCTTCGGGATCCTCCTTCATCAGCTTGATGTCGCCGAGCTTGCGGACGCCTGGCTTCTCCACGGTCTGCTTGTGCGCCGAATACTGGCGCGCGACGTCGACCAGCATCTGCTGTCCCTCGCGGCCGTGCATCCAGTTGAAGAACAGACGCGCCGCGTTCGGATTCGGAGCGTTCTTGAAGATCGCGCTCGGGCCGGTGGCGAGCGGGGTGCCTTCCGTCGGATAGACGACTTCGACCGGTTTCCCCGCTTCCTTTTCGCGAATGACTAGATAGCCCGCGCCGTCGACCATGATGGCGCGCTCGCCCAGCGCGATCTTCTTCGGCGTATCGGTCGCCGACTGGACCTGCATGACGCGCTGCTTGGCGAGCTTCTCGAAATACTCCCAGCCGAGATCGCGGGCGACCTGGAAGGTTGAGTTCATGATGGTGCCGCTGTAGGCCGGATGCGCCTTGACCATCTTGCCCGCCCATTTCGGGTCGAGCAGGTCGGCAAAGCTCTTCGGCGCCTCCTCCTTCTTCACCAGATCGGTGTTGTAGGCGATCGGCGACACCAGGATGCGCGTCACCACCTCAAAGCCATCGGGGTCGTAGAACGCCTTGTCGTAATGCTGCGCGACGTCCTCCGGCACATAGGCGGCGAGCCAGTTGTTCCGCTTCCAGACGATGCAGTGGGCCTGGTCGGAGGTGTTGACGACGTCCACGGCGTGGATGTTGCTCTGGTACTCCTGCGCGATGCGGGTGAACACGCGCTCGGCGCCGGAGCGCTCGACGCGCACCGCGACGCCGGGGTACTTCGCCTCGAACGCCTTGCCGAACTGCTCGGCGAACTGCAGGTCCATCGCCGTGTAGAAGGCGCACTTGCCTTCCTTCTTCGCCGCCTCGATCAACGCCGGCGTGATGGCGGAGGCCGGCGGCGGCGCCGCCCGCGCCGGCTCCGCGAACATTGTGCCCACGGCCAGCGCCGTCGAGCCCTTCAGAACGTCGCGTCGGGAGAATTTCATGTTGCGCATGGATCTGCCCTCATACCTTGAAGATTTTGCTGTAGCGCACCTTGATGTCTTCCGCCGCCTTTTCGACGCCGGCGGCGTCTTCCTTCATCGTCTTGATGTCCTTGAACGGCTTACGTCCGGCCTTTTCCTTGATCCACGGATGCACCGAGCGCTGACCTCCAACGTCAGAGATGAGCTGCTGGCACTCCGCCGAGAAGCAGAAGCACTGGAACAGCCGCGCCGCATTCGGGTTGGGCGCGTTCTTGAACAAGCCGTTCGGCCCGATCACCAGCGGCGTGCCCTCGGCGGCATAGACAGGCTCGACCGGCCCGCCCGATTCCTTAATCTGGAAAATATTGTACTCGTTGCCGTCGGCCTGCACCGCGCGCTCGCCGAGCGCGAGCTTCTTGGGCGGATCGGACGCCGACTGGAGCTGCATGATCCGCTGCCGGCCGAGCTTTTCCAGGTAGTCCCAGCCGAGATCGCGCGCGAGCTGGAAGGTCGCGGTCAGGATGGTGCCGCTGTATCCGGGATGCGCCTTGACGATCTTGCCGGCCCATTTCGGATCGAGCAGATCGGCGAAGCTCCTCGGCGCCTCCTCGGCCTTCACCGTATTGGTGTTGTAGGCGATGATGGAGAGACCGATGCGGAAGGTCGCGAACAGGCCGTCCGCGTCCTTGTGGTCGGCCGGATAGTGCCTGGCGACATCCTCCGGCACGAACGGAGCCAGCAGGCCGTCGCGCGCCCAGACGATGAAATGCGCCGCGTCGGAGGAATTGACGACGTCCACCGCATGGATGCGGCTGCCGTATTCCTGGCCGATGCGCTGGAACACGCGCTCGGCGCCGGTCCGCTCGACCCGCACCGCGACGCCTGGATATTTCGCCTCGAATGCCTTGGCGATTTTTTCCGCCAGCGGCAGGTCGACCGAGGTATAATAGACGACCTTGCCTTCCTTCTTCGCCGCCTCGATCAGCGCCAGCGTCACGGCCGTCGCCGGCGGCGCGGCCGCAATCACCTTCGTGGACGACAGCAGCGTGCCGGACGACAGGCTGAGCGCGGCGGCGCCGGAGCCCTTCAACACGTCGCGCCGCGAAAGCCTCCCGTGCATCGCCGGCCTCAGACCTTGAAATACTGCGTGTAGCGGGCCTTGATCTGCTCGCTCTCTTTCTCGACCGCGGCCGCGTCGTCCTTCATGACCTTGATGTCCTTCATCGGCGTGCGGCCGGGCTTGTCCTTGATCAGCCCGTGGGCCGAGCGCAGGCCGCCCAGATCGACATTGAACTGCTGGCACTCAGCCGAGAGCATGAAGTTCTGCAGCAGGCGCGCCGCGTTCGGGTTCGGCGCGCTCTTGAGAATGCCATTCGGGCCGATGATGAGCGGCGAGCCTTCGGCCGGATAGATCACATCGACCGGCTTGCCGGTTTCCTTGGCCTGGAACACCCCATACTCGATGCCGTCGGCCATGATCGCGCGTTCACCGAGCGCGAGCTTCTTGGGCGGATCGGACGCCGATTGCACCTGCATGATGCGCTGCTTGGCGAGCTTCTCGAAATAATCCCAGCCGATGTCGCGGGCGGTCTGGTAGGTGGCGGTCAGGATGGTGCCGCTGTAGCTCGGGTGTGCCTTGACGATCTTGCCGGCCCACTTCGGATCGAGCAGATCGCGATAGCCCTTCGGCGCGTCCTCCGCCTTCACCAGATCGGTGTTGCGCGCCATCACGCAGAGGAAGACGCGATAGCTCGCGAACAGTCCGTCGGCGTCCTTGTGCGCGGCCGGATAATGCTTGGCGACGTCCTCGGGAACGTAGGGCGCCAGCAAACCCTCGCGTTTCCAGACCACGAAATGCGCGGCGTCGGATGACTGCACCACATCGCAGGCGTGGATATTGCTCGACCGCTCCTGGGCGATGCGGGTGAACACCCGCTCGGCGCCCGTACGCTCGGTGCGCACGGCGATGCCGGGATATTTCGCTTCGAAGGCCTTGGCGACCTTTTCCGCCAGCGGCAGATCGACCGAGGTATAATGGACGACCTTGCCTTCCTTGCGCGCAGCCTCGATCAGCGCCGGCGTGATGGCTTCAGCCGGCGGTGCCGCGGCGCGGATGGGCTCGGCAAACACAGCGGCGGCGGTCAACGCGGTTCCCACCTTGAGCACGTCGCGCCGGGTGAATTTGGTTTTCATCGCTGCTCTCTCCGGTCAAACGCCGAATATCTTGCTGTAGCGCCCCTTGATCTGCTCGGCCATCTTCTCGACGCCCGCCGCATCGTCCTTCATGACCTTGATGTCCTTGAAGGGCTTGCGGCCCGGCTTTTCCTTCGCCCCCGGATGGACCGAGCGCAGCGCGCCAGCATCGATGACGAGCTGCTGACATTCCGGCGTGAACATGTAGCTGTTGAGAAGCCGCGCGGCATTCGGATTGGGCGCGTTCTTGAAGATCGCATTCGGGCCGACCGCCATCGGCGTGCCTTCGGACGGATAGACGATCTCGATCGGTTGGCCCGCCTCTTTGATCTGCAGCGCGTTGTACTCGTTGCCGTCGACCATCACCGCGCGCTCGCCGAGCGCGAGCTTCTTTGGCGGATCGGTGGAGGACTGCACCTGCATGATCTTCTGCTTGGCGAGCTTCTCCAGATACTCCCAGCCGAGATCGCGCGTGACCTGGAACGTCGCGCTCATGACGTTGCCGCTGTAGCCCGGATGCGCCTTGACCATCTTGCCCGACCATTTCGGGTCGAGCAGATCGGCGAAGCTCTTCGGCGCGTCTTCCGCCTTCACCAGATTGGTGTTGTAGCCGATGACGCTCATACCCACGCGGAAACTCGCGAACTGCCCGTCGGGATCCTTGTGCTCGGCGGGGTATAATTTCGCCACGTCCTCCGGGACGTCGGGCGCAAGGATGCCGTCGCGCTTCCAGGCAATGAAATGCGCCGCGTCCGACGAATTGACCACGTCGACGGCGTAGATGCGGCTGCCGTACTCCTGGCCGATGCGCTGGAACACGCGCTCGGCGCCGGTGCGTTCGACCCGCACGGCGATGCCGGGATACTTCGCCTCGAATGACTTGGCGATCTTCTCGGCCAGCGGCAGGTCGATCGAGGTGTAATAGACGACCTTACCTTCCTTCCTGGCCGCTTCGATCAGTGCGGGCGTGATAGCGGTCGGTGCCGGCGCCGCCGCGAGAACCCGCGCAGCGGGAAATGTCAACGCAAGAGCGCTCGAAGCCTTGAGCACATCCCGCCGGGAGAACGTCCACGTCATCGCCGTTTACTCCTCAGGTATGCCGGATGCGTATTCGGCTATCCGGTCAGCGCCCGGCATCGTTCGGGCGGCAGCCGCAGCCAGACCGCCGCTCCGGGCGCCACGCTCTCGCCCGCCGACGTGACAAGCCGCAATTGCGTGCCGTCGGCGGCCTCGACCATATAGTCGCGGCTCGATCCGAGAAAGACTTGCCGGATCACCTTCGCGGGAACGACGTTGTTCTTGTCGGCGGGTTCCGTCTCCAGAAGCGCGATCTGGTGCTGGCGGATCGACACCGCCGCCTCCGCGTTCGGCTGCAGCGGATCGCCGGTAACGCGCAGCGGCACCCCGGCGAACGAGACGTGATTGTTGTCGAGCGACTTGCCCTTGAGGACATTGCTCATGCCGATGAAGCGGGCGACGAACTCCGAGCGCGGCCGGTCGTAGATGTCCTCGGGCGAGCCGGACTGCTCGATCTTCCCCAGGTTCATCACGCAGATCACGTCGGCGGTGGTCATCGCCTCAGACTGGTCGTGGGTGACGTATACCGTGGTGTAACGGTAGGCGTCATGCAGACGGCGCACCTCAAACCGCATCTCCTCGCGCAGATTGGCGTCGAGGTTGGACAGCGGCTCGTCGAGCAGCAGGGTCTCGGGCTCGACGATCAGCGCGCGGGCCAGCGCCACGCGCTGCTGCTGGCCGCCGGACAATTCGCCGGGATAGCGCTGGGCGAGCGGCGCGAGCCGCGTGGTCGCCAGAATGTCGTCGAGCTTCTTCTTGATCGTGACGCTGTCGATCTTGCGCAGCTTGAGCCCGTACATGATGTTCTCGGCCACCGTCATATGCGGCCACAGCGCGTAGCTCTGGAAGATCATCGACATATTGCGCCGTTCCGGCGGCAGCGTCTTCTGCGGCGAGGAGACGACGCGATCGCCGACGCGAATCTCTCCCGCGGTCGGATCGACGAATCCAGCGATCAGGCGCAGCGTTGTGGTCTTGCCGCAGCCCGATGGCCCGAGCAGGCACACCAGCGTGCCGTGCTCGATCGTCATCGAGATGTTATCGACGACCGCCAGCGGCCCGTATTTCTTCGTCAACCCGCGCAGTTCGACCGACGCCACCGCAGTCCCCCCAGGCATTTTCCGGCGAAGTGCGAAGCGGCTCGCCGTGGAAAATGCGTTTTATTCAGACACGCTCAACCACACTAACACCGGTCCCGGCCCAAAATGCCGTCGGTCAGGAGCCCGTGAACACCGGCTTGCGCTTTTCCATGAAGGCCTTGCGGCCCTCCTCATAATCGCGGCTCTTGAAGCAGGCGTCCACGGCCGCCTGCGCCCGCTTGAGGTCGCGCATGGCCTCGTCCTTCATCATCTCGCTGACGACCGCCTTGACCGCCTTGATCGTCAGCGGCGCGTTTCCAGCGATGGTGTCGGCATAATTCTTCACATAGCTTTCGAGTTCCGCGTCGGGAACGACCCGGTTCACGAGGCCCATCGCCAGTGCCTCGGCTGCGGTGAATTGCCGCGCCGTGTAGAAAATCTCCATCGCGAAGGACGGCCCGACCACGTCGACCAGCCGCTTCAATCCGGGATAGGCGTAGCCCAGCCCGAGCTTTGCCGCCGGCACGGCGAATTTCGATCCTTCCGTGGCGATGCGGATGTCGCAGCAGGTGGCGAGCCCCATGCCGCCGCCGATGCAGTAGCCGCCGATCATGGCGATGACCGGCTTCGGGAACTCGTGGAACGCGGCGTAGCTCTTCTCGACGACCTTGTTGTAGTGCGCGACGGCGTCCTCCGAGGAGCGCTCCTTCTCGAAACGCGAGATGTCGGCGCCGGACACAAAGGCCTTGCCGCCATTGCCTGTGACCACCACCACCTTGATGTTGTTGTCGGTGCGGAAGTCGTCGAGCATTTCGCCCGACGCCTGCCACATGTCGAGCGAGACCGCGTTGTGGCGCTCCGGATTGTTGAAGATCACATAGCCGACGCTTCCCTCCTTGCGGGAGAGCATTTTTTCCGACTGCGGCGTGGCGACGGCGGCTGCTTGGGTCATGGATGTCTCCTAAAAATTCTCAGGCTCAAAGCGCATTGGCTTTGCGCAGCACAGCGATTTCGTTGGGCTTGAAGCCGAACTCCTTCAGCACCTCGTTGGTGTGCTGGCCGAGCTCCGGCGGCGGCGCGGCGATCGTGCTCTTCGTGCGCGACATCTTGAACGGCTGGCCGACCACGTTGAGCGTCGACTTGTCCTTCTTCTTCACGCTCTGCGCGATGCCGAGATGCTTGACCTGCGGATCGGCGAAAACCTGGTCAATGCTATAGATCGGCCCGGCGGGTACACCGGCCTTGTTGAAGATGTCGATCCACTCCGCGCTGCTCTTGTGCTGCGTGTAGGTGCCGATCTCCTCGTTGAGCGCCTTGCGGTTGTCCGAGCGCGCCTTGGCGGTCTGGTACACCGGATTCTTGATCATGGCGTCGGCGCCGAGCGCGCGGCAGAAGCGCTCCCAGATCGCGCCGCCGGTGGTGGCAATGTTGATGTGGCCGTCGGTAGTCTTGAACACGCCGGTCGGGATCGAGGTCGGATGATCGTTGCCGGCCTGCTTGGCAACCTCCTTGGCGATCAGCCAACGCGCCGCCTGGAAGTCGAGCATGAAGATCTGCGCCTGAAGAAGCGACGTCTCGATGTGCTGGCCCTTCTTCGACTTCTCGCGTTCGAGCAGCGCCGTCATTATGCCGAGCGCGCAGAACAGTCCCGCGGTGAGATCGGCGACCGGAATGCCGACGCGCACCGGCCCCTGGCCCGGCAGTCCGGTGATCGACATCAGACCGCCCATGCCCTGCGCGATCTGGTCAAAGCCCGGCCGGTTCTCGTAAGGGCCGTCCTGGCCGAATCCGGAGATGCTGCCATAAACGATGCGCGGATTGACCTTCTTCAAGTCCTTGTAGTCGATGCCGAGCCGTCGCTTCACGTCGGGCCGGAAGTTCTCGACCACCACGTCGGCCTTCTTGACCATCTTCAGGAATGCCGCGCGGCCTTCCTTGGATTTCAGGTTGAGTGTCATGCTCCGCTTGTTGCGGTGCAGGTTCTGGAAGTCGAAACCCTCGCGCGGGCCGCCGGGGGCGTCGCCGCCCTTCTCGTCCGGCGGCATCTCGATCTTGATGACGTTGGCACCCCAGTCCGCGAGCTGGCGCACGCAGGTGGGACCCGAGCGGACGCGGGTCAGGTCGAGGACAGTGAAGCGCGCAAGAGCTTGAGACGCCTTGGGAATAGCCATCGGGAAATGCACCGGCAAGGTTACAGGTCCGAGGGGACATTCCCCGATATACAATGACTTGTCTATGGCTCACTGCGGCGTCGGAGCCATTGCTCGCGGCCTTTCAGTTCCCCTAGAGTCGGTGG
>SHVN01000090.1 GCA_009694215.1 Xanthobacteraceae bacterium | reverse complement strand
CTTATTCTCAACCGCCCGGGTGCGGGCGGGCTCATCGCGCTCCAGGCGCTGGCGAGCTCGGAGCGCGACGGCCACACGCTCTATCTGCCCAGTTCCTCGTCGCTCGTGGTGTTGCCGGAAACCAATGCCAAGCTGCCGCTCGACCTGCAGCGCGATCTGGTGCCGATCGGGCTCGTCGGCGAGCAGCCGTTCCTGATCGTCGCCGGCAACTCGACGGGCGCGAGCACGCTGCCCGAGCTGATCGCACTCGCCAAGGCCAAGCCCGGCGAGTTGACCTACGCTGCCAATTTCCGCGGCTCGCTGCCGAACATGACCGGAGAGTGGTTTCGTAGCCGCGCCGGCATCGAAATGACCTTCGTTCCCTATCCGGGGGCGCCGCAGGGATTACAGGACGTCATGGGTGGGCGGATCTCCGCCATGGTCGAGGGCCTTGCGGTCTTTGTCGGACCGATGGCGTCGAATTCAATCAAGCCGCTGGCAGTCACCTCGCCGAAGCGGTTGCCGAACTATCCCAGCATTCCGACCGTTGCCGAAACTGTCCCGGGTTTCGACTCGCGGGGCTGGTTCGCGTTCCTGGGTATCGCTGGCACACCCGACGACGTGGTGCGCAAGATCAATGCCGATCTGCGCAAGGTGCTCGATCAGCCCGAGGTCCAGCAGCGGTTTGAGACGCTGGCCACCTACATCCGCCATCTGTCGCCCGAGGAAACCGGAACATTCATTCGCGACGAGCAGGCGGCTTGGCGACCGGTAGTCAAGCAGGTCGGCGTCACCTCCCCATAACGGCCGCCACAAGCAGATGGGGCGCCGCGGGCGCCCCATCATTCTCGAAACCAGACGCCGCCGGGGATTGAGCCAGCCTACTTCCGCCGCGAAATCGGAATGTAGTCGCGCTTTGTCGCGCCGGTGTAGAGCTGGCGCGGCCGGCCGATGCGCTGGGTCGGATCCTCAATCATTTCCTTCCACTGGGCGATCCAGCCCACCGCCCGCGCGACCGCGAACAGCACGGTGAACATGCTGGTGGGAAAGCCCATCGCTTTAAGCGTAATGCCCGAATAGAAATCGACATTCGGGTAGAGTTTTTTTTCGATGAAGTATTCGTCACTCAGCGCGATGCGCTCGAGCTCCATCGCCACCTGCAGCTGCGGATCGTCGCGATGGCCGAGCTCGCTCAGCACCTCATGCGCGGTCTTCTGCATGATCTTGGCGCGGGGATCGTAGTTCTTGTAGACGCGGTGGCCGAAGCCCATCAGGCGGAAATTGTCCTTCGGATCCTTCGATCGCTTGATGAATTCCGGGATGCGGTCGACGGTGCCGATCTCGCTGATCATCTTGAGCGCCGCCTCGTTGGCGCCGCCGTGGGCCGGACCCCAGAGCGCGGCGATGCCGGCCGCGATGCAGGCGAACGGGTTGGCGCCGGTCGAACCGGCGAGCCGCACCGTCGAAGTCGACGCATTCTGCTCGTGATCGGCATGCAGGATGAAGATGCGGTCCATCGCCCGCGCCAGCACCGGATTGGCCTTGTACTCCTCCGCAGGAACCGCGTAGCACATGCGCAGAAAATTGGTGGCGTAGTCGAGGTCGTTCTTCGGATAAACGAACGGCTGACCGATCGTATATTTGTATGCCATTGCCGCCAGCGTCGGCATCTTCGCGATCATGCGGATCGAAGCGACCATGCGCTGCAGCGGATCGGAGATGTCGGTCGAGTCGTGGTAGAAGGCCGACAGCGCGCCGACCGAGCCGGTCATCACCGCCATCGGATGCGCGTCGCGCCGGAAGCCCTGCAGGAACCGGCTCATCTGCTCATGCACCATGGTGTGGCGCGTGACCCGGTTGTCGAAGTCGGACTTCTGCTGCGGGGTCGGCAATTCTCCGTACAGCAGCAGGTAGCAGGTCTCGAGGAAATCGCCGTGCTCGGCCAGTTGCTCGATCGGCACGCCCCGATAGAGCAGCACGCCCTCGTCTCCGTCGATATAGGTGATCTTGGACTCGCAGCTTCCGGTCGAGGTGAAGCCCGGGTCGTAGGTGAACATGCCGGTCTGGGCGTAGAGCTTGCCGATGTCGATCACCTCCGGCCCGATCGAGCCCCCGTAGATCGGGAACGAGTAATCCTTGTCGCCGACCGTCAGCTTGGCCGTCTTCGTATTGGTGCCGGACTTCGCGTCCATGATCGACCCCTCGGATGCCGTTGACCCCGCAACCTGACGGTGGACTGCTCATGCTGGTACGCGGGCGGAGATCGCGTGAAACCCCAGCTAAATTGGGTATCCTATCCCGTTGTGCACTGCAAGGTGGACGCCCGGTCGGCCAGCTCGTTCAGGCCGCCGCGGCCTGGTCGCGCAGCCTCGCTAGGCTTTCCTGGCGGCCCAGGACGACCAGGACGTTGAATATGCCGGGCGAGGTGGTCCGCCCGGTCAGGGCGGCCCGCAGCGGTTGCGCCACGGCGCCGAGCTTGGCGCCCTTGCGCTCGGCATAGCCGCGCACCGCCTGCTCGGTCGTCTCGGCGGTCCACGGCTCGACTGCTTCCAGATCGGGCAACACCTCACACAGCAACGCCCGCGCGTCGGCCGTCAGTAGCAGCTTCGCCTTCTCGTCCAGCGCCAGCGGCCGCTCTGCCCAGATGAAGCTTGCGGCATCCACCAGGTCGACCAGCGTCTTGGCCCGCTCCTTCAGCTCCGGCATGGCCGCCATGACCTGCTCGCGGACCGCGGGCGTGAGCTTGGGCGCGATCGCGGCGCCGCCCGGCAGATGCGGCAGCAGCCCGTCGATGGCTGCCAGCAGGTAGCGGTCGGGGCTCGACCGCATATAGTGGCCGTTGAGGCTTTCCAGCTTGGCGAAATCGAAGCGTGCCGGCGAACGGCCGATGGCGGGCAGGTCGAAGGCTGCGATCATCTCTTGGGTCGAGAATATCTCCTGGTCGCCGTGGCTCCAGCCGAGCCGCACAAGGTAATTGCGCATCGCCACCGGCAGATAGCCCATGGCGCGGTAGGCATCGACGCCGAGCGCGCCGTGGCGCTTGGAGAGCTTGGAGCCGTCCGGGCCGTGGATGAGCGGAATGTGCGACATGACCGGCACGGTCCAGCCGAGCGCCTGGTAGATCTGGGTCTGCCGCGCGGCGTTGTTGAGATGGTCGTCGCCGCGGATGATGTGGGTGACGCCCATGTCGTGGTCGTCCACCACCACCGCCAGCATATAGGTCGGGTTTCCGTCGGATCGCAGCAGCACGAAATCGTCGAGGTTTTCGTTCTGCCAGGTGACGCGCCCCTGGACCTGGTCCTCAACGACGGTCTCGCCGGTGAGCGGCGCCTTCAGGCGGATAGCGGGCTTCACGCCGGGCGGCGCGTCGGACGGGTCGCGGTCGCGCCAGCGGCCGTCGTAGAGCCTCGTCTTCCCCTCAGCGCGAGCCTTCTCGCGCATGGCGGTGAGCTCCTCGGGCGAGGCGTAGCAGCGGTAGGCGTGGCCTGAAGCTATCATCTGCTCGACCACCTCACGGTGGCGCGCGACGCGGGAGAACTGGTAGACGGTGTCGCCGTCCCAATCGAGACCGAGCCAGGACAGGCCGTCGAGGATCGCGGCGATCGCCGGCTCGGTCGATCGCTCGCGGTCGGTGTCCTCGATCCGCAGCAGCATCTTGCCGCCGTTGCGACGCGCATAGAGCCAGTTGAACAACGCGGTGCGTCCCCCGCCGATATGCAGGAAGCCGGTGGGCGAGGGCGCAAATCGCGTAACGACGGTGTCGGTCATATTAGATGAAGCGGGAATTCATTGGCGGCGCTCAATGTTCCGCACCCTGTAGCACAAAAGACGTCATACATCTCCCCGGGAAGGCTTGGCTCGCAGGCGCGGATTTGGCACAAGGCGGGGCCGCGCAAGGCGGCACGGATTGGACAATCAAGCATGGCAACGGGAGAGGCTATAGCAGAGGTCGGGCGCGATTTCATTCGCGACATCGTCCAGGCCGATCTCGACGGCAAGCGGCATTCCACGGTGGTGACCCGCTTCCCGCCCGAGCCGAACGGCTACCTGCACATCGGCCATGCCAAGTCGATCTGCCTGAATTTTGGCATCGCCGAGGAGTTCGGCGGGCGCTGTCACCTGCGATTCGACGACACCAATCCGACAAAAGAGGAGCAGGAGTACGTCGACGCCATCGAGGCCGACGTGCGCTGGCTCGGCTTCGACTGGGGCCAGAACCTTTTCCACGCCTCCGATTATTTCGAGCGGCTCTACCAATGGGCCGAGCACCTGATCCGAGTGGGCCTCGCCTATGTCGACGACCAGTCACAGGACGACATGCGGACCGCCCGCGGCACGCTGACCGAGCCCGGCCGCAACAGCCCGTTCCGCGACCGCACGGTGGAGGAAAACCTCGACCTGTTCCGCCGCATGAATGCCGGGGAGTTCGACAACGGCGCCCGGGTGCTGCGCGCCAAGATCGACATGGCCTCCGGCAACATCAATCTGCGCGATCCCGTTCTCTACCGCATCCTCAAGGCGCCGCACCCGCGCACCGGCACCACCTGGTCGATCTACCCGAGCTACGATTTCGCTCATGGCCAGTCCGATGCGATCGAGGGCATCACCCATTCGATCTGCACGCTTGAGTTTGAGGATCACCGGCCGCTCTATGACTGGTTCCTGGCCAACCTCCCGGTGCCATCGAAGCCGCGCCAGTACGAATTCGCCCGCCTCAACATCACCTACACCGTGCTGTCGAAGCGCGTGCTGACCACGCTCGTGCGCGACGGCCATGTCAAAGGCTGGGACGACCCGCGCATGCCGACGCTGGCAGGCCTGCGCCGCCGCGGCGTGCCGCCGGGCGCAATCCACGATTTCGTCAAGCGGATCGGCGTCGCCAAGGCCAACAGCGTGGTCGACGCCAACGTGCTCGACTTCTCGATCCGCGAGGCGTTGAACAAGACCGCGCTGCGGCGGATGGCGGTGCTGCGGCCGCTCAAGGTGGTGATCGAGAATTATCCGGACGGTCCGGGGGAGGAACTCGACGCCGTCAACCATCCCAACAATCCGGACGCGGGCTCCCGCGAGATCAAATTCGGCCGCGAGATTTACATCGAGCGGGAGGACTTCATGGAAACCCCGCCGAAGAAGTTCTTCCGGCTCTCGCCCGGCATGGAGGTGCGGCTGCGCTACGCCTATTTCATCACCTGCCGGGAGGCGGTAAAAAACGCGGCTGGCGAAGTGGTGGAATTGCGTTGCACCTACGATCCGGCGACCCGCGGCGGCAACGCGCCGGACGGCCGCAAGGTCAAGGCGACGATCCATTGGGTCTCGGCCAGGGATTCCAGGCCGGCCGAAGTCCGCATCTACAATCCGCTGTTCTCAAAGCCCTATCCGACCGGAGGCGAGGGCTTTACGGCCGACCTCAATCCGCAATCTCTGGAGGTCCTGGGCGACGCCCGCGTCGAGCCGGCGCTGGCGGCCGGAAGCAATTCCGCCGAGCCGGTGCAGTTCGAGCGGCAGGGCTATTTCGTGCACGACCCGGAATCGACCCCCGACCGCCCGGTGTTCAATCGTACCGTCGGGTTGCGTGATACATTCGCCAAGGAGGTCACACAAAGTTAAATCAATGGGTAGGTGGTGGTTTTGAACGAACGTTCACCTTTGGCGGCTGATGGGCGACGGCATCGACTGGATGATCGCGGTCGCACTGTTCGTGGCGCATTTGCCGGGCGCGGTCGGGCGGATGACGGCGTTCGGCGTAGGCCCGCTGCTGCTCGGCACCGCGGGGCTTGTGCTGGTTTGCCTGCTAAAAACCCCGCTGCGCTGGACCGGCGGGGCACTGATCGTCGTCGCGAGCCTATGGGCGGTCCGCGCGCCGTTGCCGGATGTGCTGGTCTCAGCCGACGGCAAACAGGTCTCGCAGGTGTTGACGCCTGACGCCTTCGAGGAGGACTGCCGGCGAGCCGCCGTCGTGATCACGAGCCGGGAACTCCCGTCCATGTGCCAGGCGCTAGCGATCGCTCGCTCGGTGTCGTCGGCCAACGGCGCCATCGCGCTCCGGCGAGGGGTTCGAGATCACGGCGCCCCGGCCCATCGGGCAGGATCGGCCCTGGGCGCGTTCCACCGCCCAGCTGGACGAGGCAGCGCCGCGGCGTCACGGCCCACCGCGTCACGACCCGCGCCGCGCGATGCGACGCCACGCGTTGAAGACCTGGAAGCGGGGGATTGAGCCGCTCAGTAGCGCCGGAACAGCCCGACCATCTTGCCCTGAATGCGCACCCGCGTCGGCGGCAGTATCCGCACCTCGTAGGCCGTATTGGCGGGCTCGAGCGCGATGGAGGCGCCGCGGCGGCGGAATCGCTTGAGCGTTGCTTCCTCCTCGTCGATCAGCGCCACGACGATGTCGCCGGTATCGGCGGCCTCGGTCTTCTTGATCAGCACCGTGTCGCCTTCGAGGATGCCGGCCTCGATCATCGAGTCGCCACGCACCTCGAGCGCAAAATGGTCGCCCGAGCCGAGCATATCGGGCGGCATGTTGATGATCTGGGTCCTGGTCTGGATCGCCTCGATCGGCGTGCCGGCCGCGATCCGGCCCATCATTGGGATGGCGACCGGACGTCCGCCTTCCTCCTCCGAGCCCGTGCGCACACGGCCGAGGGTTCCCTCGATGACGCTCGGCGTGAAGCCGCGGCGCGCCGTGCCCTGGCCGCTCTGATCGGGCAGCTTGATCACTTCGATGGCGCGTGCGCGATTGGGCAGGCGGCGGATGAAGCCACGCTCTTCAAGAGCCGTGACCAGCCGGTGAATGCCGGATTTGGACCTCAGATCGAGCGCGTCCTTCATCTCGTCGAACGAGGGGGGAACCCCCGATTCCTTCAGTCGCTCGTTAATGAAGCGCAGAAGCTCGAATTGCTTGCGAGTGAGCATGCCGTGGTTTCTCCCGAGTTTTCGGCTCTGACGCGACCAAAAACAAATCATGAACGGACACTATATGTTCTATGTGTGTTCCGCAACCCTTTAATTTGGCGTGAACAATCCGAAGGACCGCTAAAACGGCCGCGTAAGCCTAAGGATCGCACAACGCGATCCGGCCGCGGCGGTAGGCGCGAAAGGCTCGCGAACCACCAGGCAATCGGCCTTTGCGAGCGCGGCCATCATCGACGAATCCTGTAAGCTGACCGGCGTGGCGATCAGGGTTCCATCCGGCCCCGGTGCGAGCGTGGCGCGCAGATAATCCGCTCGCTCGTCGTTTTCCGGCAGCGCGCGGCCGAGCAGCGCCGATTCGGAAGCTGGCTCGATATCGGTCCGTCCGGCGAGCCTGCGAATGAGCGGCACCAGGAACAGGAAGGCGCAGACATAGGCCGAGACCGGATTGCCGGGCAGACCCAGCACCTGCATCGCGCCGAGCCGGCCGCTCATCATCGGCCGGCCGGGGCGAAGCGCCACCCGCCAGAATCCCAGTTCGAGCCCTTCGGCCTTTAACCCGCGCTGCACCAGGTCATAGTCGCCGACTGAGGCGCCGCCGGTGGTGAGCAGGATGTCGGCGCGGACGTCACGCGCGCGCCGGATCGCCGCGACCGTGTCTTCGACCTTGTCCGGCACGATGCCGAGATCGACCACCTCGGCGCCTTCGGCGCGCGCGAGCGCCATCAGCGCAAACCCGTTGGAATAGACGATCTCGCCCGGGCCGAGGGCGCTGCCGGGGGCTTTCAGTTCGTCGCCGGTTCCGAGCACCGCGACTCTGGGGCGGCGGTGCACCGGTAGGGCCGGATGGCTCATGGCGGCGGCCAGCATCACGTCGCGGTCGGTCAATCTCCGGCCGCGAGGCAGCAACACCTGGCCTTCCCTGAAATCGAGCCCGGCGCGGCGGATGTGCCGGCCCGGTTTTTCGGATTGATTCACGACCACCCGCTCGCCGTCGCGCTCGGTGTTCTCCTGGATCACGATTGTATCGGCGCCCGGCGGCACGACCCCGCCGGTGAAGATGCGGGCGGCCTCGCCGCCGCAAACCTCGCCCTTGAACGGATGGCCGGCCGCGACCTCGCCGGCGACCGTGAGCGTAACGGGCACCGTCGCCACGTCGGCTGAGCGCACCGCATAGCCGTCCATCGCCGATAGATCGGCCGGCGGCTGCGTGCGCCTCGCCGCAACGTCGCCCGCCAGCACTCGGCCGTCGGCGTCGGTCAGCGGCGCATCCTCGCGCGGCAGGGCGCCAACCCCATCGAGCACGCGGGCCAGCGCGTCGGCCACCGACAACAACGCCGCCATGCCTACCCCTTGGACTTGGAACCTGGATGATCGTCGACGCGGTAATGGCCGGACTTGCCGCCCTGCTTTTCCAGTAGCCGGATGCCTTCGATCCGCATGCCCTTCTCGACCGATTTGACCATGTCGTAGAGCGTCAGGCACGCGATCGACACCGCGGTCAGAGCCTCCATCTCGACGCCGGTCTGGCCGGTCACCTTTACCGTCGCCTGCAGCACGAAGCCCGGCAGCGAATGATCTGGCTCGATGTCGACCGAGACCTTGGTAATCGGCAGCGGATGGCAGAGCGGAATGAGCTGATGGGTGCGCTTGGCCGCCATGATGCCGGCGATGCGGGCGGCGCCCAGCACGTCGCCCTTCACCGCATTGCCGTTGAGCACAATGTCGAGCGTCTCGGTCTGCATAACGACGCGGCCTTCGGCGACGGCCGTGCGCTCGGTCGAGTCCTTGCCGGAGACGTCGACCATCCGCGCCTCGCCGCCTTGGCCGAGATGACTAAGCCTAGGGGCGGATTTCTTGGCCACGGCCTATCTCGCCGCCTGCGCCGGAACACGCTCGCGCGCGAGCAGCGCACGGGTTGCCGCCGCCACATCGCTCTGGCGCATCAGGCTCTCGCCCACGAGAAACGCCTCGATCCCGGCCGCGGCGAGCCGCGCCAGATCGGCCGGCGTGTGGATGCCGCTTTCGCCGACGATCACCTTGCCGGCGGGTACTCGGGGCACCAATCGCTCGCTCACCGCAAGCGACGTCTTGAACGCCTTGAGATCGCGGTTGTTGATGCCGATCAGCCGCGACTTGAGTTTCAAGGCGCGGTCGAGTTCGTCCTCGTTGTGCACCTCGACCAGCACGTCCATGCCGAACGCGATGGCTGCGTCCTCGATGTCCCGGGCGGTGGCGTCATCGAGCGACGCCATGATGACCAGGATGCAATCGGCGCCCATCGCGCGCGATTCCGCGACCTGGTAAGAATCGAACATGAAATCCTTACGCAGCGCCGGCAGCGAGGTGGCCGCGCGCGCTGCGACGAGGAACTCAGCCTTGCCCTGGAACGACGGCCCATCGGTCAGCACCGACAGACAGATAGCCCCGCCCGTCTCGTAGGCGCGGGCCAGTTGCGGCGGATCGAAGTCGGCGCGAATGAGGCCCGCCGAGGGGCTCGCCTTCTTGATCTCGGCGATCAGCGCGTAATCGCCGGCCGCGGTCCGGCACTCGATGGCCTTGATAAATCCGCGCGGGGCAGGGGCCGCCTTCGCTTCGGCCTCAACGGCCGCGTAAGAGCGCGCGCGCTTGGCCGCTGCGATCTCCTCGCGCTTGTAGGCCTCTATTTTCTTGAGGATGTCGGTCATGTCGCATTCGACACTTTGACAAGCCGTCCGAGCCGGCCTTCGGCCTCGCCGGAATCAAGCGACTTCACAGCGATCGCCGCGCCTTCCTTCAAATCCTTGGCGCGTCCCGCGACGATCAGCGATGCCGCCGCATTGAAGATCGCGATATCGCGGTACGGCCCTTTGTTACCCTTGAGCACGGCCATCAACGCCGCGGCGTTGGCTTGCGCGTCGCCGCCCTTGAGAGCCTCGGGCTTGCTGCGCGCGATGCCGATGTCCTCCGGATTGATGTCGAAGGTGCGGACCGCGCCGTTTTCCAGTGCCGCGATATGCGTGGGGCCGGACGTCGTGATCTCGTCGAGCCCGTCGGAGCCGTGCGCGACCCAGACCGTTTCGGAGCCCAGAAGCTTCAGCACCTGCGCCATCGGCTCGATCCATTGCCGCGAGTACACGCCGATCATCTGGCGCCTTACGCTTGCGGGATTGGACAGAGGGCCCAGCAGATTGAAGATAGTGCGGGTGCCGAGCTCGACGCGGGTTGGAGCGACGTTCTTGGTCGCAGGATGGTGGGCCGGCGCAAACATGAAGCCTATTCCCGCCTCGTAGATGCAGCGGGTGATTTCGTCAGGTCGCAGTTCGATCTTCACCCCCAGCGCGCCGAGCACGTCGGCCGACCCCGACTTCGACGACAGCGCCCGGTTTCCGTGCTTGGCGACCGGCACGCCTGCGCCCGCGACAATGAGCGCGGCGCATGTCGAAACGTTATAGGACCCCGACGCATCGCCGCCGGTGCCGACCACGTCGATGGCGTCGGGCGGCGCGGCCACCTTGGTCATCTTCTCGCGCATGGTGCTGGCCGCGCCGGTGATCTCGTCGACGGTCTCGCCGCGCACCCGCATCGCCATCAGCATCGCACCCATCTGCGAGGGCGTGGCCTCGCCCGACATCATCCGGTCGAAGGCGCGCGCTGCCTCGTCGCGGGTGAGCGCGGTGCCCGCGGCGACCTTGGCGATGTATCCCTTGAAATCGTCGCTCACGGCCGCCCCCTCAATGGACCGCAATCCGGCGCCCCGCCGGACTGCTGTTGCGGCCGCGCGCGGCGTTCCATTGCGCGGCAAGATCGAGAAAATTCTTCAGCATCAGATGGCCGTGCTCCGACGCAATGCTTTCGGGATGGAATTGCACGCCGTGCACCGGCAGCGTCTTGTGCGCGAGTCCCATGACCAGGCCGTCGCCGGTTTCCGCGGTGACGCTGAGGGTGTCCGGCATGGTGGCGCGGTCGACCACCAGCGAGTGGTAGCGCGTCGCCTTGAAAGGTCCGTTGATGCCGCGGAACACGCTCGCGCCCTGGTGGCGCATTTCCGAAAGCTTGCCGTGCACCGGCTCCGGCGCCCGCACGACTTTGCTCCCGAAGGCCTGGCCGATGGCCTGGTGGCCGAGGCACACGCCGAGGATCGGAACGCTTGGCGCGGCCTGTTCGATCAGTTCGAGGCAGATGCCGGCCTCATTCGGCGTGCAGGGCCCGGGCGACAGCACGATCGCCTCGGGCTCGGATGCCAGCACATCCCTGACCGCGATCTTGTCGTTGCGGTGGACGGCGACATCGGCCCCAAGCCCGCCCAGATAGTGGACGAGGTTGAAGGTAAAGCTGTCGTAGTTGTCGACGAGCAGGATCATGGCCGTTTCTCTAGCACGTTTCGGGTCTTAGAAGACGCCCGGAACACCGTCAACCGGCGCTACTGGCCGCGCCCGGCTGCGCTTGCGAAGCGGCGCGCCTCCTCGGCGGCGCGAAACAGGGCCTTTGCCTTGTTGACGCATTCGGCCAGTTCGCTCGCCGGATCACTGTCGGCGACGATCCCGGCGCCGGCCTGGACGTACATGGTGCCGTCCTTGATCAGCGCGGTGCGCAGCACGATGCAGCTATCCATCTCGCCGGCGGCGGAGAAATAGCCGACGCAGCCGGCGTAGAGTCCGCGCTTTTCCTTCTCCAGCTCGTCGATGATCTCCATCGCCCGCACCTTGGGCGCACCCGACACAGTGCCGGCCGGAAATCCCGCCGCCAGCGCGTCGAGCCCGTCGCGGCCATTGGCCAGCTCGCCCTCGACGTTGGAGACGATGTGCATGACGTGGCTGTAACGCTCGACCGAGAACTGGTCGGTGACCTTGACGGTGCCGATCTTTGCGACGCGGCCGACGTCGTTGCGCCCCAAATCGAGCAGCATCAGATGCTCGGCGCGCTCCTTCGGGTCGGCGAGCAACTGTTCCTCCAGCGCCTTGTCCTCGTCCGATGTCGCGCCGCGCGGACGGGTGCCGGCGAGCGGACGGATCGTCACCGTGCCGTCGCGCAGCCGCACCAGCACTTCGGGGCTCGATCCCGCGATCGCGTAGGTGCCGAAATCGAGGAAGTAGAGGAACGGCGCCGGATTGACCCGACGCAACGCGCGATAGAGCGCCAGCGGCGGCAGCGAGAACGGTGCCTCGAAGCGTTGCGACAGCACTACCTGGAAGATGTCGCCGGCGAGGATGTAGTCCTTTGCCTTCTGCACCATCGCGCGGTATTCGGCGGGCGAAGTGTTTGACTTGGCCGGGACGTCGAGCGGACCGGTGTCTAGGGCGGATGCCGCCTTGTCGAGCGGCTGGTCGAGCGCGTCGACCACGAGGGCCAGGCGCTCCCGCGCGCGCGCAAGCGCCTCCACGGCCGCGATGCCGGGCTCCCGCCGCACCGGCGTCACCACGGTGATGGAGTCTTTCACCGCATCGAACACCACGACCAAGGTGGGGCGGATCAGCACCGCGTCGGGAATGCCGATCGGGTCAGGATGGCAGGCGGGAAGATGCTCCATCAGCCGCACCATGTCGTAGCCGAGATAGCCGAACACGCCCGCTGCCATCGGCGGGAGCCCCTCGGGCAGGGCGATTCTGCTCTCGGTGACAAGCGCGCGCAGCGCGTCGAGCGGCGGCCCCTCGCAGCGCACGAAGGCTGCGGCATCAGCGCGGGCGGTCCGGTTGATCTCGGCGCGCGCGCCGTTGGTGCGCCAAATCACGTCGGGATCGAGTCCGATTACCGAATAGCGGCCGCGCACCGCGCCGCCCTCGACGGATTCGAAAAGGAAACTCAGCGGACGGCGGCCGGCGATCTTCAGGAACGCCGAGACCGGCGTTTCGATATCCGCGACCAGCGTGGTCCACACCACCTGCGCTTCGCCGCGGCCGTAGCACGCGGCGAAGGCGTCTGCCGGCGGCTCGATCTGCATGGTGTTCAGTTCTGCGTGCCGCCGCTGACCTGGCTCAGCGCGCTCTGATTGATGCTGACGCCGACGTCGCTTTGCAGCCGCGCCATGTACTGCGCGACGAGATCCTCAGTGATCCGGCTCCGCAGCGCCTCGTCGATGCGCTTGGCTTCGGAGGCCTCCGGGTCGTACGACGGCACCTTGATGTCGGTCACGCGGAACACGATTCGCTCGGTGGCACTCGCGCCATCGACGGTGCCGGTCCCATCCTGCGGCGTCTTGAAGATCTCCGCGATTCCGCTCGCGGGAACGCCCGGCGGTTGGCTGCCGCGCTTGATGCTCCAGCGCGTTTCGACCCTGAGCTTATCGGCCACTGCCGCGTCCGCCAACGAGGTGCCGGCCTTGATCTTGTCCAGCATCTCGGTGGACTTGGTCTTGAGCCGCGTGGCGATCTGGTCCTCGCGCCAGCGAGCCACCACCTGATCCTTCACCTCGTCGAGCGGCTTGTCGCGTCCTGGCATGATCGCATCGACATCGAACCAGACGTAACCGCCGTTGCTCGGCAGCCGGAGCGGTTCGTTCTCGCCGTGGACATCGGCGACGAAAGCCGCCGACAGCACGTCGACGTTCTGCGGCAGGTCGGGAACGGCGTTACCCTGCGGATCCTTGCCGCTGCGGTCAATCGCCTCAATGATGCGCGGGCTGAGATTGAACTTGCGCGCCGCGTCGGCGAGTGTCGCCCCGCCGAGCCGCTCATCCTCGATTTTTTCCTGCACGGAGGTGACTTCGTTTCTCGCGCGCTCGGTCGCTATGTCGGCTTTGAGCTCCGCGGAAACCTCTTCGAACGGCCGGGTCGTGGCCGGCGCGATGCTGTCGACCTTGACGATCGCAATGCCGAACCGTCCCTGCACCGGCGTGCTGACCTCGCCGGACTTGAGCGCGAAAGCGGCATCGGCGACGTCGCGATCGACCACGGCCGATTTCGCCACCGGGCCCAAATCGGTGTCGCTGTCCTTGAGGCCGCGCTCGGCGGCGAGCGCCTCGAATGTCGTGCCCTCGGCAAGCTTGCCGGCCGCGGCTTTCGCTTCCTCGATGGTCGGGAACACGATCTGCTTGAGATGGCGGCGCTCCGGCGTCTCGTAGCGTGAACGGCGATCCGCATAGGCCTTCTTCAGGTCAGCCTCCGACACCTCGATCCTGGATGCGAGGTCGGCTGGCGTCAGCACCGCCACCGTGATCTTGCGGTATTCGGGCGCGCGGAACACGACCTTGCGCTCCTCGAAATACTTGGCAAGCGCCTCGGGGGTGGGCTCGCCGATGTCGTCGGCCTGGGCAGGCCCCAGCACGACATAGTCGATCGCGCGCTCCTCGTTCTGGAAGCGGTTGAAAGCGTCGAGCAAGGTTTTCGGCACGACGGGCTCGCCGCTGACGGTACCGAGCAGATGCTGCCGGAGCGCGATGCGCCGCTGCTCGGACAGGAACTTCACCTCGTTGTAGCCGGCGTTGCGCAGCACCGCCTCGAACCGGAGGCGGTCGAACTGGCCGGTGATGCCCTTGAAGGCCGGATCGTCGGTGACCCGGCGGGCGATCTCGGCGTCGCTCACGCCGAGCCCCATCGAGCGCGCGCGGCTGTCCAGCGCGGTTTCGGCGATCAGCTCGCCGAGCAGCTGGCGGTCGAGGCCGAGCGCGCGGGCCTGGTCTGGCAGGATCGGACGGTTCACCTGGCGGCCGAGCTGGCTCAGCCGGTCCTGGTAGAGCTGGCGAAACGTGTCGACGCGGATTTCGGTGCCGCCGACCTTGGCGACGGTGGAGGAGCCAAAGCCGCGGAAAATATCGCCGATACCCCAGATGCCGAAGCTGACGGCGATCAGGCCCACGATCACGCCCATGACGATGCGGCCGATCCAATTGGCGGAGGCCTTGTGAATACCTCGAAGCATGAAACCGTTCATTTTGTTGGGTGAGCGGCCGGTCCGGGCCGATTGTGCGGGAATATAGAGGGGGGTCCACCGCATCGCAACTCGCGTGGACCTTGCCAAACCGCCTCTGGCGCGGCCTCCGGCGCTCTGCTAACCGCACGCTGAAGAGGTTAAGGATGGCCATATCCGAGCGCCGCCCGCTGGTGGCGGGCAACTGGAAGATGAACGGGCTCAAGGCTTCGGCCGCTGAGCTCGCCAGGATCATGGCTGGGTCCGCGGAACTGGTTGGCAAGGCCGACCTGATGGTCTGCCCGCCGATTACGCTTGTTCGCGCCTTTGCCGAGCAGACCGCCGGATCGGGTATCGCCATCGGCGGGCAGGACTGCCACGCGGAACCGGCCGGCGCCTTCACCGGAGACGTTTCAGCCGAGATGCTCAAGGACGCGGGTGCGAGCGCGGTGATCGTAGGCCATTCTGAGCGGCGCACACTGCACAGGGAAACCGACGCTGAGGTTCGCGCCAAGGCGCAGGCCGCCTGGCGCGCAGGCCTGATCGCGATCGTCTGCATCGGCGAGACCCGTGCCGAGCGTGAGGCTAGAAAAACTCTCGATGTGCTGGGCCGTCAACTCGACGGCTCGCTGCCCCAAGGCTCGGCCCCAGCCAATCTGGTGGTCGCCTACGAGCCGGTCTGGGCGATCGGCACGGGGCTGACGCCGACCCTCACCGACGTCGCGCAGGCCCAT
>SHVN01000089.1 GCA_009694215.1 Xanthobacteraceae bacterium | reverse complement strand
GTTGCTTAGCCTTGTGGAGCGCGACACGGACCTTGGTGAGGCGGGCGAGGAAGTCCTTGTCATTTGGCCGAGATGCATCAGCCGCCGCGAACCACTGAGCGAATGACCTCTGCGCGTTGAGCGCTGCAGCACTCTCGACGGCAAGCGGAACCCAGCTGCGGATCTTCGGAGGCAAGTCGAGAACCTCATCCTTCTTTCGGCGCAGCATCACCTCTTTCATAAGGAGGTTCAGTTCCTCCAGATTTGATGCCCCGGTCGTGACCCAGCCATAGTCGTTCTTGTAGGCGTCGCAGTACTGCTTTGCGAAGGAGATGAAGCTCCTCGCGGATGGATGCCCGACGCAGCGCAGAAGATTGAACAGGTCCTTGGGACGATTGGTGATCGGCGTGCCGGTGAGGAGATAGACCTGTCGTGGGCCGATCAGAGCTGCTCGTGCATCGTTGGATACGCCCAGCAGTTTGAGGCAGTGCGAAGTTCTCTGGCTGTTGTTCTTGATGAAATGCGCCTCATCGAGAATGACACCGGACCAGGGGATGCCATGCGGGCGCTCGGCATTTCTGGCAAGCAGATCGTAGTTCACGATCACCCACCGAGGATCGGCCTGTTCGCCGTCTGCAACACCCAGCACCTCGATCTTGGCGTCAGGATCCACCATCCTGATCTCTCGCCGCCAGTTGAGTTTGAGAGAGGCGGGGCAGACCGTGCAGCTTCAACGCCACGACAAAAACTTATGCGCTACTCAGAGTTTTTGCGAAAAACGGCGCAAATATTGCTGCAATCCAAAAGGTGGTCTCGCCAAGCGCGCTATTGAATTGGTGGGTCTACCTCGGCCAAATTCCGCCGCACAAAATCGACACCACCTTGCCCGCCGCGTTAGCGCTTGAATGTCTCGACCATCACATAGCAACGCACCCGGATATCGAAGCGCGCGTCAGATACAAGGCCCTCCGCGCGCAAGTTGTATCACTGGCACCCGACGACCCTGTGTCCCTTGAAGTGAGAGCTTGAACGGCTCGAACGGGCCGTCCCGACCCACACACACGCTCCGATAAAAATCTCACTCCACTCGCCGCACACACGGTACTTATTTTGAATAAGCCGGTAGCGCCGGAATACCTGGCGTATCTCAACGTCTTTGTTAACCCAGGTTTGGCGTAGGGGTGCTCCTAGGGTTATACGGACCTCGAAATGGATGAATTGATAGATGTCGATGCCAGCCGCCTACGATGACGATAGCCTGCCCACAACGGGCGTGACCGGTTGCGGACACTGTCCAGTTTGGACGGGCGAACAAGAGCCGCGCGGCTCGCGGCTCGCCTTGTTGGTGAGCTCGAAAATGATTTGGGCAGCGGAGAATTAACTGCTGAATTAACTGCTGGCCAGCGCGAACTAGTCAAACGCGTCGCGATGCTCTCGGCCATCACTGAGGACATCGAGACACGATGACTCGAACACCAAACGGTTGACTTGGTGGCCTACGGCACATTGACGGATAGGCTGCGCCGCTTGTTGGAATCGCTGGGGCTAAACGCAGGCCGCAAGATAGCACCGCCGCGCGACGTGACCGACCAAATCATCGAGCAGCTTCGGAACGGCACATTATGAACGGTCATGAATTCGAATTTAGCTCGGTCCTGCGCACGTTGTCGCTTGAAGAACTGGCGCGGCTCGATACCGCGCTAACCGCTGCCCAAGGCTGCAGCGCGGACCTCGAACAACTCGTTGCGGGGATGCTGGCTACGCCCGCCCCCATCACGTTGCCCGGCGATGTGCAATGGCGCACCCAAGCGGACGGTGGCAGGGGCTACGAACTTTTGCTCGACGGCGGCGACCGTGAAGCCGCGAACGCCCAGCACGAACGAGAATGAACCCGCGCCCACGCACTGGTCGCTACCGGCCTGTCCTATGAAAGCGCTTGGGCCAAAATTCGTGGTGACGCGCTGTTCGCAGGCCTCGATGTGCCGTTTACGGCCAGCAGAGAATAGCACCGAGCAAGTTTTCGCCACCGGCCTGTAGCTCGGCCTGCGACACCGGCCCGCCGTGACGGCGCGCCTCGCCTCCGAAGGAAACACAATGGACCCGAACGCGATTGATGCATTAGAACGCCGCTTAGCCGACCTCGACAAGGCACTAGCGGAAAGCGCCATGCGCGTGGACGCCAGCCCGCCCCACACCGCGTACTGTCGCAATTATCAAAGGCAGGAATGCGAGCACGAGCACCGCGATCTTGCACAACAGCGAGGGCAAATCGAACGCAAGCTCACGGCGGCCAAAGAGGCGATGAACAAGACGTTTCGCCTATGGAGACGGCGCGACAAACAGCCTGACCCACGAGCACGATGCCGTTCAGCGGGCGGCGACCGTGCACCCAGTCAATTTTTTTGGATTCCGGCTCTCGCGCTTCGCACTCGGCCAGAACGACAAGTTGAGACGCCTCACAACTTCCTGAGCGCCACATCCTCGACCATGTGACTCTCGCCCTTCTTCAGGATGAGATCGGCGCGCTGCCGCGTCGGCAGGATGTTCTCGTGCAGGTTCAGAAGATTGATCCGCTCCCAGATCGAGGTGGCGGTGGCCATCGCCTCGGCGTCGTTGAGCTTCGAATAGCGGTGGAAGTAGGATTTCGGATCGCGGAACGCGGTGCCGCGGAGCGTGAGGAAGCGATTGACGTACCAGTGCATCAGCACGCTCTCGTCGGCGTCGAGATAGACCGAGAAGTCGAAGAAGTCCGACACGAACGGGATGGCCTTGCCGTCCTTCGGCAGGCGGCCAGTCTGCAGCACGTTGAGCCCTTCGACGATCAGGATGTCCGGCCGGTCGACCTCGATCCACTGGTTCGGCATCACGTCGTAAACCAGATGCGAATAGATCGGCGCGCGCACCGGGCGGCGTCCGGCCTTCACGTCGGACAGAAACAGCAGCAGCGCCGGAAGGTCGTAGCTCTCCGGAAAGCCCTTCTTCTCCATCAGCCCTTCGCGCTCCAGCACCGCGTTCGGAAGCAGGAACCCGTCGGTGGTGATGAGATCGACCTTCGGCACGTTGGGCCAGCGCGCCAGCAGCGCCTGCAGCACGCGTGCCGTGGTGGACTTGCCGACCGCGACCGAGCCCGCGACGCCGATGATATAGGGCACCTTGGCTTCCTCGCCGCCGAGGAAGCGCTGCTGCGCGCGGTGCAGGCGCTGCGTCGCCGCGACGTAGAGCGACAGCAGCCGCGACAGGGTCAGATAGATGTCCTCGACCTCCTTCATGTCGAGGCGGTCATGCAGTGAGCGGAGCCGGCCGACCTCGTCCTGCGTCAAGGTCATCGGCATGTCATCGCGCAGCGCCGCCCACTCCGCCCGCGTGTAGGTGCGGTAGGGCGAAAGTCCGTCGTCGATGCGCTGTTCCATCGCTCGGCTTACTCAACTCAGTTCATTCGCGGGGCCGGGAAGCCTTTTCCTCCAGGCCGGACTTCTTGGTGCGCGTTTCGAGCAGTGCTTCGATCTCGGAGAGCTTCACGCCGCGCGCCTGGAGCATAACCAAAAGGTGATAGAGCACGTCGGCGGATTCCGCGATCACGCGCTCGCGTTCCTCGCCGACCACGGCCAGCAACACCTCCACCGCCTCCTCGCCGAACTTCTTGGCGCATTGCGACACGCCCTTGTCGAGCAGTTGCCGGGTGTAGGACTGCTCGGAAGGGGCTGTGGCGCGGTCGCTGACGCGCTGTTCGAGATCGGCGAGGGTGAACTTGTTCATGCCATTCAAATAGCATTTCCGGCCGCCGCCGTCATTGGCAGGGTTCAGGGATCGAGCCGCACGGCCAGGCCGGCCCCGCCCATGTGCAGCTTGGCCTGCCGCACCGTGAATTCCCCGAAATGGAAGATCGACGCCGCCAGCACCGCGGTGGCGTGGCCGTCGCGGATGCCGGCAACCAGGTGATCCAGGGTGCCGACGCCGCCGGAGGCGATCACCGGCACCGGCACCGCGTCGGCCACAGCCCGGGTGAGTGCGATGTCGAAGCCGGACCGGGTGCCGTCGCGGTCCATCGAGGTGAGCAGGATTTCGCCGGCGCCGAGCGATACCGCCTCCCGAGCGTAGTCCACAGCGTTCAGTCCGGTGGGATTGCGGCCGCCGTGGGTGAAGATGTCCCAGCGATCCGCCTCGCCGGGTTTCGACACCTTCTTGGCGTCGATCGCCACGACGATGCACTGGTCGCCGAACTTTTCCGCCGCCTCCTTCACGAAGGCGCGGCGGTTCACCGCCGCGGTGTTGATCGACACCTTGTCGGCGCCGCAGGTCAAAAGCTTGCGGATGTCGTCCACCGTGCGGACGCCGCCGCCGACCGTGAGCGGCATGAAGCAAGCCTCGGCGGTCCGCGTCACCACGTCGAAGATGGTATCGCGATTCTCGTGGCTCGCGGTGATGTCGAGAAAACAGAGCTCGTCGGCGCCCGCCGAATCATATGCGATCGCCGCCTCGACCGGATCGCCGGCGTCGCGCAGGTTGACGAAGTTGACGCCCTTGACGACCCGGCCGTCCTTGACGTCGAGGCAGGGAATGACACGGACCTTGAACATGGCTCCGAACCTTAATCAAAGGGCGTCCTGCGCTGCCGGCTATGCAACCGCAAAGGACCGGCAGTTATAGTCAGGGAATGCCGCTGCGGCCAGCTACAACGCAAGGACCGGCGGGCGGCGAGGGGTCGAGCGTGGTTGCAGCGATCAAGAACAGCGTCCCCTACATCACGTTCCGGCGTTACCACAAGGCGCTGCGGAGGCTGGTGAATCTGCCGCGCTATCTGGGCAGCGTGCACAGGTGCCCGGTCTGCGGCGTCGGGCTGCGCGCGTTCAAGCCGATGTGGAAGTCGTACCGGCGCGACGTCGAGCGGTTCGGCTACATCCATCGCCATTCCGAACTGGAAACGTTCAACTTTGAGGACATGACCTGCCCGAAGTGCGACGCCACCGATCGCCAGCGGCTGATGACGATCTATCTCGACAAGGTATGGCCGACGCTGGGCGCCAAGGATCGAACCCGTCTGATCCATTTCGCGCCGGGCCTATCGCTCAGTCGCAAGATCAAGCGCTATCCGTCCATCAACTACCGCAGCGCCGACCTCGCCCGCGCCGACGTGCAGGACTATATCGATCTGACCGACGTCCGTTACCCGGACGAGTCGGTGGATATCTTCATCTGCTCGCACATCCTCGAGCACATTCCGGACGACCGCAAAGCTATGCATGAGCTGCGCCGCATCCTGAAGCCTGACGGTTTCGGGCTCGTGCTGGTGCCGCTGGTTGTCGGCGTCGACGAAACCACCGAGGAACTCGGCCAGTCAACGCTGGAATATCGCTGGAAGCATTTCGGCATGGGCGATCACGTCCGCCAGTACGGCAAGCGCGATTTCCTGCGCCGTCTCACCGAACCCGGCTTCGCGATCGAGCAGCTCGGTATCGACTATTTCGGCCGCGAGCCGTTCCGGCTCCACGGCATCGCCGAGAATTCCGTGCTGTATGTGGTGCGGCCAGCGGCTTGAGACGGCTGCCGCAGCGGCGGCAGGCCGGCGATCAACCGCCGGACGGCGACTTTACTTGAGCGCGTTCGAGACCAGCGTGAGGGTCGACTTCAGCTTGGTGCCGAGGCCCTGAACCACGGCGATTATGGCGACCGAGATGCCGGCGGCAATCAGGCCATACTCCATGGCGGTCGCACCGGACTCGTCTTTCATGAAGCACGTCATGAGATCTTTCACAGCTCACTCCCGACTGATGACTAGCTTCCGGTGATCAGAGAAGCCGCCGCAGCCGCCGCGACGACTGGCCCGACGGCGCTGTGCACTTTAAAAGCGTCCCACTAACCGCCGGTAAACACATGCGGCATTTGCGCGGACAAATTGTCGCGCGATATGTCGAGTTTATGTCTTTGACATCGAGCGTATGGTTAGCCGGCGGTTAACGGCGCGCTGCCCGCAGCACCGCAAGCGCCTCGGCTCCGTCGAGCCGCCCGTCGTAGAGAGCGCGACCGGTGATCGCGCCTTCAAGCTTGCGCGCGCGCGGCTCGGTCATCTTCCTCACGTCGTCGATCGAAGCAAGCCCGCCGCTGGCGATCACCGGAATCGAGATCGCATCGGCCAGCACGATTGTCGCGTCCCAGTTGATGCCCTTGAGCATGCCGTCGCGCGATACGTCGGTGTAGATGATCGCGGCGACGCCCGCGTCCTCAAAGCGCCGAGCGATATCGAGCGCGCTCAGCTCCGACGTTTCCGCCCAGCCTTCGACCGCGACTTTACCGTCCCTGGCGTCAAGGCCAACGGCCACGCACTTCGGAAATCGCTTCGCCGCCTCCTTCACCAGCGCCGGATCGCGAACCGCCGCGGTGCCGATGATGACGCGGTTGACCCCCTTGCCGAGCCAGCCTTCGATCGTCGCCATGTCGCGGATGCCGCCGCCGAGCTGCACGCAGAGCCCGACCCTTTCGAGAATGCGCTCGACCGCCGAGACATTCATCGGCTTGCCGGCGAAGGCGCCGTCGAGATCAACCACATGCAGGTGCTTGAAGCCCTGCGTCTCGAACACATGCGCCTGCGCCGCCGGGTCGCGGTTGAACACCGTGGCCCGCGCCATGTCGCCCTGCTCCAGGCGCACGGCGAGGCCGTCCTTGAGATCGATGGCGGGAAACAGGATCACGGTTGAAACACTCCGAACCTCTCCACGTCATTCCGGGGCGCGCCGCAGGCGCGAACCCGGAATCCATACTCCGCAGCATTCAACCATTAGCACAGGGGTCATGGATTCCGGCTCTCGCTGCGCTCGGCCGGAATGACCGCGGCTAGCCCTTCGGCGTCAGCTACGGCTTCCATCTCAGGAAATTAGCGATCAATGCAAGCCCAAGTTTTTGGCTCTTTTCCGGATGAAACTGCGTGCCGGCCATGCTGTTGCGCGCGACGATCGCCGTGATAGGCCCGCCGTAGTCCGCCTGCGCGACGAGGTCTCCGCCATCCACCGGCCGGAGCTGGTAGGAGTGCACGAAATAGGCGTGCAGGCCGGAAGGCCCGAGCGGAATGCCGTCGAGCAGCTTGTGCGGCGTGGCGGCGGCCAGCGTGTTCCAGCCCATGTGCGGGATCTTCAGCGCCGGATCGCACGGCGCGATCTTGTCGACCTCGCCGCGGATCCAGCCCAGGCCCTCGGTCACCACATATTCACGGCCGCGCTCGGCCATGAGCTGCATGCCAACGCAGATGCCGAGAAACGGCCGGCCCTTGCCGCGCACCGTCTCCTCCAGCGCCTCGACCATTCCGGCCACCGCATCGAGCCCGCGGCGGCAGTCGGCAAAGGCGCCGACGCCCGGCAGCACCACGCGCTCGGCGCGGCGCACTTCATCGGGATCGCACGTCACCACGATGGGCTGGTCGTGTCCACTTTCCCGAGCGGCGCGTTCGAATGCCTTCGCCGCGGAATGCAGATTGCCCGAACCGTAATCGACAATCGCAACGCTCATTGTCGCGCTTGCGGCTCGGGAAACAGTCCGATGACGGCGGGCGCGGGCTCCGGCATCCGCATCGCCGAAGGCGGCGGCGCGGGCGCGGGCGGCGATGGCGTCAGCCCATCCGCCGACCAGGATTCAAAGAACCGGCGCTCCGCCAGTTCCTGGTTGGGCGCAACCACGAGGCCGACCTGAGCCCAGCGGCGGCGCAGGCTCCAGCGCCGCAGCGTCCCGCCTTCGCAGCCGATCAGGATCGCGATCAGGAATCCGACGGCTAACTTCACCGCCCCCGACAGGCCGAGAGCCCAGAGTCCCGCCTGGATCGCCGCCGTGCCGGCGAGATAGATCGCCAGCACCAACCCCAGCCGGTTCCAGAGCATCCACAAGGGCCCCAGCACGAACGCCCAGAAATAGAACCCGTCGCGCACGAACACGTAGCGCTCGGGGGGCGCCACGTCCTCGTTCTTGCGCGGCGAAGGCTGGTGAACCGTGAAGACTATCATCTCGTTCTCGTTATCCGCCCAACGTGCCCTTGGTCGAAGGCACCTCGCCGGCGGCGCGCGGGTCGATGGCGAAGGCCGCGCGCAGCGCCCGCGCCAGGCCCTTGAAGCAAGCCTCCGCAATGTGGTGATCGTTTGTCCCGTACAACACCTCGACGTGCAAGGTGATGCCGGCGTTCATGGCGAACGCCTGGAACCACTCCTGCACCAGCTCGGTGTCGAAGGCGCCAACCTTGTCGCGAGAGAACTTGGCCTTGAACACCAGGAACGGCCGGCCCGACACGTCGATGGCGACGCGGGTCAGCGCCTCGTCCATTGGCACATGCACGCTCGAATAGCGCGTGATGCCCTTCATGTCGCCCAGCGCCTTCTTCACCGCCTGGCCGAGCGCGATGCCGACGTCCTCGGTGGTGTGATGGTGGTCGATATGCAGGTCGCCCTTGGCCTTGACCGTAATGTCGATGCGCGAGTGCCGCGCCAGCAGATCGAGCATGTGGTCGAAGAAGCCGATGCCGGTCGCGATGTTCGAGGCGCCCTTGCCGTCGAGATCGACCGCGACCTCGATGTCGGTTTCCTTGGTGGCGCGCTTGACCGAGGCCTTGCGGCCGCCTTTGGCCGATTTCGCCGGCGCCCGGCTGGCGCTTTTCGCTATAACTTTGCGGCCGCGGGCCATGGGAAATCGCCTTTTGCGTTGAATCGCACCCTTTTATCAGGGGGCCGTGGGATTCGCCACAGGCGCGGGCTTGCGTTTGAATTGGCGTAATCTAGTCCTTACATGCCTGCGGGCGGGGTATCGAGTATGCAGCAAACACAACAATCCGAGCTCTGGCACGGCACCACCATCCTGACGGTCCGCAAGGGCGGCACGGTAGCGATCGGCGGCGACGGCCAAGTGTCGATCGGCCAGACCATCATCAAGGCGAACGCCAGGAAGGTCCGGAAGCTCGGCAAGGGCGATGTGATCGGCGGCTTCGCCGGCGCCACCGCCGACGCCTTCACGCTGTTCGAGCGGCTCGAAGCCAAGCTCGAGCAGTATCCCGGCCAGCTCACCCGCGCCGCGGTCGAGCTCGCCAAGGACTGGCGCACCGACCGCTACCTGCGCCGGCTCGAAGCCATGATGCTCGTCGCCGACAAGGACGTCTCGCTGGTGCTGACCGGCACCGGCGACGTGCTCGATCCCGAGTCCGGCGTCGCCGGCATCGGCTCCGGCGGCAACTACGCGCTCGCCGCCGCACGCGCGCTGATCGACGGGCCGCTCGACGCCGAGGCGATCGTGCGCAAGTCGCTCGACATCGCCGCCGACATCTGCGTTTACACCAACCGCAACGTCACCGTTGAGACGTTGAAGGCCTGATCCATCGTGGTTGTATGTATGAGTTTCGCCCCATGACCGCCGATGACCTGCCGCTGATGCGGGACTGGCTGGCGCGGCCGCATGTGGCAGAGTGGTGGCATGACGCCGATGAATTCGAGTTCGTCAGCGGCGATCTTGGCCATCACGACATGGCGCAATACATCGTGACGATGAGCGAGCGCCCGGTCGGTTATCTGCAATGCTACAAGCTGAGCGACTGGCATGCCGGGTTCGGCCCGCAGCCTCACGGCACGCGCGGCATCGACCAGTTCATCGGCGACGCCGATATGGTGGGGCGCGGACATGGCTCCGCGTTCATCCGCGCCTTCGTCGAAGGATTGCTGAACACCAGCACACCGCGCGTCGTGATCGACCCCAGCCCAACAACCCCGCGCGCAATTCGTGCCTATGAGAAGGCGGGCTTCCAACGCGATCGCCTGGTCCACACGCCCGACCGCACGGCGCTTCTGATGGTGCGCAACACATGACCGACTTCTCCCCCCGCGAAATCGTTTCGGAGCTCGACCGCTTCATCATCGGCCAGGGCGACGCCAAGCGCGCGGTCGCGATCGCGCTGCGCAACCGCTGGCGCCGCCTGCAGCTTGACGAAAAGCTGCGCGAGGAGGTTCTGCCGAAGAACATCCTGATGATCGGCCCGACCGGCGTCGGCAAAACCGAGATTTCGCGGCGCCTCGCCCGGCTCGCTGGCGCGCCATTCATCAAGGTCGAGGCGACCAAGTTCACCGAGGTCGGCTACGTCGGCCGCGACGTCGAGCAGATCGTGCGCGACCTGCTCGAGGTCGGCATCGCGCTCACCCGCGAGCGCAAACGCAAGGACGTGCAGGTGCGCGCCGAGCAGGCGGCCGAGCAGCGCGTGGTCGATGCGCTGACCGGGCCCGCGGCCAGCCCGTCCACGAAGGAAACCTTCCGCAGGAAGCTCCGCGCCGGCGAGTTGAACGACAAGGAGATCGAGATCGAGGTGGCGGCCGCGGGCGGCGGCATGCCGATGTTCGAGATCCCCGGCATGCCCGGCGCGCAGCTCGGCGCCCTCAACATCGGCGATATCTTCGGCAAGCTCGGCGGCGGCCGCACCAAGACCCGACGCGTCACCGTCGGCGAGTCGCACGAAATCCTGATCGCTGAGGAATCCGACAAGCTGCTCGACCAGGAGCAGCTGGTGCAGGAGGCGATCCACTCGGTCGAGCAGAACGGCATCGTCTTCCTCGACGAGATCGACAAGATCACCGCCCGCGACGGCCGGGTCGGCGGCGACGTGTCGCGCGAGGGCGTGCAGCGCGACCTGCTGCCGCTGATCGAAGGCACCACCGTCTCGACCAAGCACGGCGCGGTGAAGACCGACCACATCCTGTTCATCGCCTCAGGCGCGTTCCACGTTTCCAAGCCGTCGGATCTCCTGCCCGAATTGCAAGGCCGGTTGCCGATCCGGGTCGAGCTCAACGCGCTCACCCGCGACGACCTGCGCCGCATTCTCACCGACACGGAAGCGGCGCTGATCAAGCAGTACATCGCGCTGATGGCGACCGAGGGCGTGACGCTCGAATTCACCGAGGATTCCATCGACGCCATCGCCGATGTCGCGGTGCTGGTGAACTCCAGCGTCGAGAACATCGGCGCGCGGCGGCTGCAGACCGTGATGGAGCGCGTGCTCGACGAGATATCCTTCAGCGCCACCGACCGCGCCGGCGAGACCGTCAAGATCGACGCCGCCTATGTCGAGAAGCACATCGGCGATCTCGCCAAGAACACGGATCTGAGCCGATTTATTCTGTAGCGCCGTGCTTCTTCCGCGAACCCTCTCCGCGTCATGGCCGGGCTTGACCCGGCCATCCATGATGACGCGCACACCTGAAATCCGTAAGGCTATACCCGTTGAGGGTCTTCATGGACCCCCGGGCCAAGCCCGGGGGTGACAGCCTGCGTATTGCAGCGCGCGGTTCAACACAAACCGTTCTATATCGGCGCGCCTTCGCAACAACCGCGCCGCCCCTACACCTTCCGCCATCTGATGCGCCGGTAGTTTCCGTCCTTGTCCGGCACCGACGACAGCGTGAGGTCGGCGCCGTCCAGGTGGACGCGCCGGATCATCGTCTGCCCGATCAGGTTCGGGTTGAGCGCCATCTCGATATGGTGATGCACCGCACCCTCCTTCAGCTCGTAATGTCCCGCATAGCAGGTGATGCCGCTCGCCGCCTCGGCGCGCTCCTCGACCGTGGCGCCATTGAGGTCGGTGCGGCCGTCGGAGCCGGACACCTTCTTGCGTCCGGCCGGCGCGCTGATCACCCCGATATAGCCGTCCGGGCTGTACATGATCTGCGAGGCGCGCTGGTTGTTTGTGTAGGTGATCTCTCCCGCGGCGTTCACCGCGTCCTCGCCGAGCTGCCGATAGACCCCGACGATGTCTTCCCTTTTCATGATCCCGTCCCTGGCTTTGCGTCCTGAAGGTGCCACACGCTAGAATGTCCGCGAGAGAAAAGGAACGCCGCGCGAAGGGCACCGCATATGCGTCTCGGGATGTTCATGATGCCGGTGCATCCGCCCGGCCGCTCGCTGTCCGCCACGCTGGCCGAGGACACCGCGAAATCGCTCCTGGCCGACCGGCTCGGCTACGACGAGCTCTGGATGGGCGAACATTTCTCCGCCATCACCGAGCCGTTTCCCTCGCCGCTGATGTTCCTCGCTGGCCTCGTGCCGCAGACCAAGAACCTCACCTTCGGCACCGCCGTCATCAACCTGCCCAACCACCATCCGGCGATCGTCGCCGCCGAAGCGGCCCAGTTCGATCACATGAGCGGCGGCCGCTTCATGTTCGGCGTCGGCTCCGGCGGGCTCGCGTCCGACTTCGAGCTGTTCGCGGTCGGCGATCCGCCGACGAGGCAGCGCAAGTTCATGGAATCGATCGACATGATCCTGCGCATCTGGGCGCAGGATCCGCCCTACGACATCCAGGGCGAATTCTGGAACGTGCAGATCAAGAAGGCGATCCTGCCCGAGCTTGGCGTCGGCACAATGCCGAAGCCGCTCCAGCAGCCACACCCGCCGATCCACATCTCGATCGCCAGCCCGGATTCCGCCTCGGCGAAGCTCGCCGGCACCAGGGGCTGGGGCATCATCTCCGGTCCGATCGCACCGCTCTATGCGGTTGCGAACCATTGGCAGGCCTACAGCGAAGCGAGGCAGCAGGCCGGCAAGCCCGCGCGCAGCGAGGACTGGCGGGTGTCGCGCAACATCATCGTCGCGCCGACCGACGCGGAAGCACAGGAGCGCGTCTACGGCGAGCGCGCCTCCAACCGCTACTACTGCACCTACATGCGCACCGCGATCGCGACGGCGAAGCGGCTGTCCATGATCAAGCCCCGGCCCGACATGACCGACGAGGAATGCACGCCCGACGCGATCATCAAGGAATGCGTGATCCACGGCTCGCCACGCACCGTGCTCGACAAGCTCGTGGCGCTGCGCGAGCGCGTCGGTCCCTTCGGCACGCTTCTGCAGATCGGCCTCGACTGGGGCGGCCCGAACGAGGCATGGGAGCGCGACGGCATGCGCCTGCTAGCCCAGGAGGTGATGCCGAAATTCTGCCAGCACGTCACGGCACAGGCGGCGGAGTGATCAGTCGCCGCGCACCTTGCGCAGACTGACGTACAACGCGCCCTCCCCGCCGTGGCCCACGGCCGCGACCTCGAATCCGATCACGAGGCCACGGAATTCCGGCAGCCCCAGCCACAGCGGCACCATACGCTTGAGCACGCCTCGGCCGCCGCCGTCATCGCCGCCGCGAGCGCCTTTGCCGGTGATGACCAGCACCACCCTGGCGCCGCGCGCCTGCCGGGCGCGCAGGAAGCCAAACAGCGCGTCATGCGCCTCGGCCTGGGTCATGCCGTGCAGGTCGAGCCGGCCGTCGATCGAATGGGTGCCGCGCGCGATGCGCTTTTTCGTCTTCCGCCCCAGCGCGGCGAGAGGTGGCGGCGCGGCAGGCCGTGGCGGTGCCGGTGGTGCAATGGGCGCCGGCGCCGATCTCGCGCGAGGCTTCGCGGCGGGCTGAACCACCGCTGGCGGCGCATCGGCGGGCTCGATCGGCGGCGTCTTGCGCAGCGGCTTAATCGAGCGGATCACGCCCTTCCACAGGACGCGCTCGTCGTCGCTCAGCCGGCGCCTGTTCATCCCTTCTTCTTGGATTTTGGCATGGCCGCAGGCGTGTCGGAAGAGATGACCGGCATGACCCGCGATTCCCAGGCTTCGAGCTTGCTGGGAGTCGATTTGCCCGCGGTCTTCTCCGGCTTCTTTTTCTCGGCTTGCTTTTCCGCTTTTTGCTTAGGCTTCTTCCCGGGCTTCTTGCCGTCGGTAACCTTCTCGATCTTCTTTGCCGGTTTCTCGGGCTTGGGTTCGGCGTTTCTCGATGCGGTCTTCGCCGGTTTATCCGCCGGCTTGGCTGCGTCCTTCGCCACAGCCGCCGCTGGCGTCTTAGCGTCCGGTTTGGCGGGTTCGGGGTTGAGCGCCGCCGTCTGCTCCGGGGTCAACCCGTCGGACACCAGATTCGGCGGGCGCGTTCGGGGCAACGGAATTTCATCGTCGTCCGCCGCGGTGGCAGGACCGAGCGCCTTCGGCACCAGCATGACGAAGCGGCCGTCGTGGCGCAGCCGCCCAGAGACGCTGCCGGCCTCGTCGCCGGCGCCGAAATAGATGTCGGCGCGCGCAGGCCCGACGATCGCGCCGCCGGTGTCCTGCGCGATCATCAGGCTGCGGAATGGCGTCTCCGGCTTCTCGCTCTCGATCGGCAGCATCGACGAGATGAAGAACGGCGTGCCGTAAACGTGCAGCTTGTGATCGACCGCGATCGAGCGGCCGGGCGTGAGCGATATGCCCTGCGCGCCGATCGGCTCCTGGTCGTTGGAGAGGCTGGTTTCGCGGAAGAACACGTAGGACTTGTTCCGCCGCCGCAGTTCCTTGCCCTCGTCGGGATTGCGCTCCATCCACTGCCGGATGCGATCCATCGACATCTCTTCTTTGGCGACGATATTGCGCTCGATCAGCCAACGGCCCACCGCATAGTAGGCATGGCCGTTCGCCGCCGAGTAGTTGAGGCGCATCAGCTTGCCGTCATCGAGCAGCACACGCACCGAGCCCTGGATGTGGGCGAAGAACGAATCGATCGGATCCTTCAGCCAGCAGATTTCGAGACCGCGGCCGGCGAGAATGCCGTCGTCGATCGCGGCGCGATCATGGAACGGCACGGACTTGCGCTTGCGGACCTTTTTCTTTCCGCCCGAAGCGCTCGGCACCTGCATGCGCCCGCCTGACAGATTCGGCGGCCTGCGATAGAGCGGATGCTCGTAGCCATTGGCCTGCTCGCGGGTGCCCTCGACGATCGGCTCGTAGTAGCCGGTGAGGAAGCCCTCGGGGGTGCCGAGCGGTGAGATGCGGACCGGGCGGAAGTTCTTCTCGAAGAACGCGCGCGCCTCGCCGGGCTTCTGCGGGGTTGCGTCGACCGCCTTCAGGCAGACCTTGTAAAGCGCCGCGCGCAACGGCCGGCCCGCCTCGGACCCGCCACGCACGATCGCCTTGCAACTGATGAGAAAGGCCGCGAAGGCCGCGTCGTGATCGTCGTCGGCCCAGCCGTCCATCGCCGCCCAGGTGGTCGGCTCATATTGCGCTTCGGGAATTTTCAGCGGATTGCGGCCTTCGGCCTGCGCGGCGCCCGCAATGCCCAGCAGGCCGAGCGCGGCGCTCCCGATCAGACCAGTCCATCGCCAGGAGCGCCAGCCAGCCGACGTCATTGCCCTGCTTCGGTCGCGACCAGTTTCCAGTTCGGATCGCGCAAGCTGACGTCGCGCGCGAAAGTCCAGACGTCGGTGACGTCGGTCACCTTTTCCGCATTGCCGTCGATGACATTGCCCGCCTTGTCGCGCGTCACCGAGATGAGCTGCGACTGGAAGCGCACCGTCACCTGCGCTGTCTTGCCGCGCTGCTCGGCGGCGACGAAATCCGCGCCGTTGATCGCGACGAAGCGGCTCTCGACCGTCTCGCCGCGCTGCTCGCGCTCCTTGATCGCGGTCTCGAACCCATCGTAAACCTCGCGCCCCAGCAGGCCCTTGAGCTCGCGGCGGTCGCCGGCGGCGAAGGCGGTCACGATCATGTCATAGGCGGTGCGGGCGCCGGTCAGGAAGTCCTTGGCGTCGAAGCTCTTGTCCTCGCGGGCGATGCCGTCGAGGCCGGTGGCCAGCGCCGAACCGGGCTCGGCGATG
>SHVN01000088.1 GCA_009694215.1 Xanthobacteraceae bacterium | reverse complement strand
CAATTGCGACTTCGCGCTCTACTGCGAACGCAACCTCGTCGAGCGCTTCTTCAATAAACTCAAGCACTTTCGCGCCATCGCAACACGATACGACAAACTCGCCAGAAATTTTCTCGCCGGAGTCCAACTGGCTTCCGCTATCATCCTCCTCAACTGAAGACAGGCCCTAGTATTCCAGGCAAAGTTACCAACGGCGCAAGGTGCACCATTAACGCATGGACTGAGGTAACTGAAGGTGCCGAAGTCGAGATACAGATATTCGGCCTTAAATGACCAATTGCGCGTGGCAGTGATCGCAACGAAAGTGCATTAGGATTCTTAGGTCTCTGTACGCGGGCCATGCCCGCGTACAGAGACTGATAGGGCGTCAGCGTCTTACAGCACCTTGTTGCTCGCCTTCACCGCGTCCGCCTCGACATAAACCTGATTGCCCATTTCCTTGAACTTCTCCGACATCTGCGCCATGCCCGCCTTCGCCAAGGCTTCGGCGGGCGTGCCCGCCATGGCATCGCCATCGGGCAGGCCGGCAATCGCCCGCTTGTCGGGATCGTTCAACGTCGCCGCGTAATCCCTCACATCCTGGGTGATCTTCATCGAGCAGAACTTCGGCCCGCACATCGAGCAGAAATGCGCGACCTTGTGCGCGTCCTTGGGCAGCGTCTCGTCGTGGTATTCGCGCGCGGTGTCGGGATCGAGCCCGAGGTTGAACTGATCCTCCCAGCGGAAGTCGAAGCGCGCGCGCGAGAGCGCGTCGTCGCGAAGCTGCGCCGCCGGATGGCCCTTGGCGAGGTCGGAGGCATGCGCCGAGATCTTGTAGGTGATGACGCCCTCCTTGACGTCGTCGCGGTCGGGCAGGCCGAGATGCTCCTTCGGCGTCACGTAGCAGAGCATGGCGCAGCCGAACCAGCCGATCATGGCGGCGCCGATGCCCGAGGTGATGTGGTCGTAGCCAGGCGCGATGTCGGTGGTGAGCGGCCCGAGCGTATAGAACGGCGCCTCGCCGCACTCCTTGAGCTGCTTGTCCATGTTGATCTTGATCTTGTGCAGCGGCACGTGGCCGGGTCCTTCGATCATCACCTGGCAGCCCTTGTCCCAGGCGATCTTGGTGAGTTCGCCGAGCGTCTCCAGTTCCGCGAATTGGGCGCGGTCGTTGGCATCGGCGATGGAGCCGGGGCGGAGGCCGTCGCCCAGCGAGAACGACACGTCATACTTCCGCATCAGGTCGCAGATCTCGTCGAAGCGCTCGTAGAGGAAGCTCTCCTTGTGCCGCGACAGGCACCACTTCGCCATGATCGAGCCGCCGCGCGAGACGATGCCGGTGACGCGGTTGGCGGTGAGGGGGACGTAGGCGAGGCGGACGCCGGCGTGGATGGTGAAGTAGTCGACGCCCTGCTCGCACTGCTCGATCAGCGTGTCCTTGTAGCACTCCCAGTCGAGCTTGACGGGGTCGCCGTCGACCTTCTCCAGCGCCTGGTAGATAGGCACGGTGCCGATTGGCACCGGCGAGTTCCGCAGAATCCATTCGCGGGTGTTGTGGATGTTGCGGCCGGTGGAGAGGTCCATCACGGTGTCGGCGCCCCAGCGGATCGCCCACACCATCTTCTCGATCTCTTCCTCGACCGAGGAGGAGACGGCGGAGTTGCCGATGTTGGCGTTGATCTTGGTGAGGAAGTTGCGGCCGATGATCATCGGCTCCAACTCGGCGTGGTTGATGTTGCTCGGAATGATCGCGCGGCCGCGGGCGATCTCGCTCCGGACGAACTCCGGCGTGATGAACAGCGGCACCGAGGCGCCGAAACTCTCGCCGTCCTTCTGCGCCCATTCGGCGCGGTCGAGCTGCTTCTTGCGGCCGAGGTTTTCCCGCTCGGCGACGTAGATCATCTCCTTGGTGACGATGCCCGCCTTGGCGAATTCGTATTGCGTGACCGGCTTGCCGTCCTGCGCGCGCCAGGGCTTCGGCGTGTTCGGGAAATTTCGCGCGAGGTGTTTTCCGCTGACGTTGCCGTTGTCCACAGTCTTGATTGGCCGGCCATCGTATTCCTCGACGCCGCCGCGCTCCTTCACCCATTCGATGCGGGTGCGCTTCAACCCGTTCTCGACGTCGACCACGGCGTCGTTGTCGGTGTAGATGCCCGTCGTGTCGTAGACCGGAAGGTTCGGCTCCTTCGCGCCCTCCGACAGCACGATCTCGCGCAGCGGCACGCGAAGCTCCGGCGCGGCCTCGGGGCTCGAATAGACCTTGCGCGAGCCGACCAGCGGCCCGGTGGTGACCTTGGGCGTGACGAGGTCCGAGGCGGAGACGATCTTGTTCATTGCAATCCTCCAAGGCGCAGCGCGCGCCGGCGCGTGGCCCCGGATTCATGCCTTGGAGGGGGAAAAGTCCCTGTCCCTTCGCCGGCATGACCCGGATCAGGTTCAAAGGGTCACCGCACCCGCAGCATCTCAGCTCCTGTCGGAGCACCCCTCGGAACAGGCGTTAATTTAGGCCGATAATGGAGGGTGTCAACGGACGCGGGACGCATATCTCGCCTTCATCGCTGGCCGCTCGCGAACACGGAATTCAGAGGCAAGGCTATTCACTCAACGCTTCAGCCAGCCGGGCCCAGGGCCGCGTTCCGAATCGGGCCGGCTACCGGCTCGGACCCGCGCCAGACGGATACGCCAGATATTCCGCCAGCGCCGCACCGCCTTCAACGTGTTGCGATCCTGCACCAGCGCTGCCTCACGCTCGAAATGGTCGATCAGCATCCGGCCGACGCTGCGGGCATAGGCCGACGCGGCCACCGACGAGACCGCGATCCCGATCAGGTTGTAGCCCGGCACGAAGGTTGCGATCGTCGAGGTGGTGAGCTTGGCGAGCCCCGTCGGCATCAGGCCGCCCATCAGTCCGATGGCGATGACATAGGCGCGGTCGTGCTTGACCGGCTCGCCGTAGAGCCGGTTCAGCTCCCGCACCATGCGCATGATGACGGCGGCGATCGCAGCGACGTTGGCGATCGGCAGCGGAATGAATCCGCCGGCGGCCGAATAATTGGCGTGGCGTTCGACGATCGCGACCGCCTGCCTGCGCCGCCGCGCTGCTTCGATCTCGGCTGTGGCGGACGCCGCGGACCTGCGCAGGATCGCGGCCGCGAGGCGCGCCCTCCATCGCGGCACCAGCTGGATGACGTTGCCGGTGAAGGCCGGACGGCGCGCCGGGGCGTCCGGCTTCTGCGGCACCTTCGTGCCGTCGCCGGCCGGCGGCACGGCATTGATCGCCGGCACGGCGGCGATGACAGGCTTCGCCGCGGCGGTAGCCGCCGCCGCAGGCTGCGCGCTTTGGGTCGGGTCGGCCGCAGCCAGCGCCACCTTGCTCTGCTCGACCAGGCCTTCGAGGCGCGCGTAGTTCTGCAGCAGGCGATCGCTGGTGAGCCGGAGGAAGTAGTATCCGAACTCCGGATTCTGCAGATAAATCTCGCGCAGCTTGTCGTAGGCGACGGTCAGCGCCTCGCCGTCGTCGATGCACTCGACCGACTGCGTCCGTTGGTTGTTCGGCGAGATGAAGCCGAGTTCGCCGAGGATTCTCCCGGGCGGGATTTCGATGCCGATTTCCGTCACCAGGAATTTGCCCGACACCGTCAGGAACATTTCCGTGGCGTCGTCGCCCTTGCGAAACAGCACCTCGCCCTTCTGGTAGCTGCGGGGCGTCATGAACGGCCGAAGCCAGTCCAGCGACAAGTCGCCCTGCGCCGAGCTTCGCGCCTTCTTGACCAGGTTCCGGATCTGGACGAGGCGGATGATATTGATCGGCAGCGCCAGCGAATACATGAAGAAATGCTGGATCGATCCGGCCAGCACGGCGGACACAAGGAAGAATACGATGCTGACGATGCAGATGATGCGCATCGGAACGATCGTGCGCACCACGAACGTCATGATCAGGAATATCCCGCCGAGCACGGCCAGGATGTTCGCGGCCGTCAGATTGGCGTATCCGATCTCCAGCAGGCGATTGAAGATCGCCTCATAGGTGACATTGCTGGGGTCGAGACCGGCCTGGACGAGGAGTTTTTCGACCCTGAGAGTCTTGCTCGCAGCGTCGAGGAGGCCCTCGAACATCGCAGCCGGACCGAGACTCCCGACGCCCATGGTTTTCTCGCCAAATCGGACCATTCAATATCCCATTTTGCGCGCAATGTCGCCCAGCACGCGTTATGCGGGTCCGGCTGCCCAATTCACAACGGCGATACCGGCTTTCGTCCGTGGGGGCCGCCCGATTGCGGTTTGCGTTCGGCTTTCCCATATGGCGGTCCATGCCGGTCTAGCTCATTTGCAAAACTCGTCCGACTTCAGGGAGCGTGTTGATGTCGCTGCTGTTTTCCAAGACCACGTTGGGGCCCCTTCCGCTGCAGAATCGTCTGGTGATGTGTCCGCTCACACGCAGCCGCGCCGCCGGCAACATCCCCAACGATCTGATGGTGGAGTACTACGCACAGCGCGCGTCCGCCGGGTTGATCATTACCGAAGGCACGTCGCCATCTCCCAACGGACTGGGTTACCCGCGCATCCCCGGGATTTTTTCCGACGCCCAGGTCGCAGGCTGGAAAAAAGTCACCGACGCGATTCACGCCGGTGGCGCCAAAATGTTCATCCAGTTGATGCATGCCGGCCGCATCGGGCACCCGCTCAATCTGCCCGCCGGCGCAAAGGTCCTGGGTCCGTCGGCGGTCGCGGCCGCCGGCCAGATGTTCACCGATGCCGAGGGCCTGAAGCCGCACCCCACGCCGGGGGCGATGACCGAGGCGGACATCAAGACCGCGATCGCGGAATACGCCAAGGCCGCGCAGAACGCCGTGGCCGCGGGCTTCGACGGAATCGAACTGCACGGCGCGAACGGCTATCTGCTCGAGCAATTCATTCGGCCGAATTCAAACCGCCGCGCCGATGCCTATGGCGGCTCAATCGAGAACCGCGCGCGCTTCGTGCTGGAGGTCGCCGACGCGGCGATTGCCGCCATCGGCCAGGACAGGGTCGGCATCCGCTTGTCGCCGTTCGGCGTGTTCAACGACATGCCGCTCTATCCGGAAATGGAAGCCGACTACACGTATCTGGCGCAGAAGCTGAATGCGGCGGGGCTGGCTTACATCCACCTGGTCGACCACTCGGCGGCCGGGGCGCCGGCGGTGCCCGCCTCGGTGAAGGTGATGTTCCGCAACACGTTCAAGCGCACGCTGATTTTGTCCGGAGGCTACGATGCCGCACGAGCCGAGAGCGATCTCGCTGCCGGCAAGGGCGACCTCATCGCCATCGGCAAGCCGTTCCTGGCCAATCCGGATATGGTCACGCGATGGAAAACGAACGCCAAGGCGAATGCGCCGGACATGAGCACGTTCTATACGCCCGGACCGAAAGGATATATCGACTACCCCGCGCTGACCGGATAGCCGTTCCCGAACGCGCTACTGCAGCGCGATCTTGCGCACCAGCGCGCGGGCGGTGCCTTCGGCCTCGCCGATGATGCGGAGGTTCTTGGAATCGAATTCGATGCCGGTGAGGCGGAGCCTCGTGACGGCCGCCTCGACCTCGACGCCGTCCACCGGCTTCTGGAATTCGGCGATCGACGCATCGATGCTCTTGAGCGCGCTTGCCGCGAACGGCTTGAGATCGACCACGGCGTTGTCGGCCAGCGCCTTCTGCAGATAGGGAATGGCTGCCCGCGCGGCGGTGCCCAGGAGACCGAAGGCCGCTTCCGACTGCACGTCGAGCGAGATGTCGGTAAGCCGCATGATCTGGTTCTCGCGGTCGAGCGTGAGCTTGCCCCAGACGTGCACGGTCGCCTCGGCGCCGAAGCCGAACCAGCTCTTGGTTTCCTTCGCCTTGACCCGGAGCGAAATCAGGAGCCGCTCGCCCGCCGCCGAGATGCTCGAGCCAAGCACGGTGATCTGGCCCGGCGGATTGCCGGTTTCGGGGAAGGTCTTGCCCTTGAGCTGCAGTTCCATCACGCGGTTGAGCTCGGTGAACGAAACGTCGATCGGCACGTTGAGGCTGACCTTGCCCTGGTCGAGCGCCGCCACGAGATCGAGCCGCGCCGGGAACGGGCAGTCGGGCTTGGTCTCGTTCGGCAGGATGCGCGTTTCGGCCTGCACGCCGAGCGTGAGGATCACCCAGTCGGCGAGGATTTTCGGCTGTGCCGCGAAGGCGCGGGTGGGCTTGACCTCGAGCCACAGGTGCGGCGCGTCCTTGGCCGCGGCGCCGAGCGAGATCGAACGGCACATCTGACCCCATTGCTTGCGTGCCGCGGTCTCCAGCGTGCGGTCGTTGCGCAGCTTGTTGGACAGGTTGCCGATCTGCTCGCCCACGGTCTTGTCGAGCAGCGGCTTCACCTGGTCGGAGACGTTAAGCTTGAGGCCCGCGACCTGCATGCCGCCGTCACCGATCGAGACCTGACCGGACAGGTTCGGCTCGATCCGCCAGCTCGGCAGTAGCGCCGGCCGCGAGGTCACCGAGACGTTGCCGCGGATGTCGGCGCGCTGGTCGAGCACGCGCGTGGTCAGCTTCTGCACGTTTTCGCCGAGCCTGTTGCCGAGGAGGCCACCGAGCGCGCCGGTGAGATTGCCGCCCTGGTTGGCGAGCTGGCCGGTGATGCGGAGCGAACCGTTGAGGGTGGTCGAGATGTTCAGCGCGCTGGAGGCGCCGCTCACGGCGAACGGCCCGCGCGAAATGCTCCAGCCGATGTCGGCCTTGCCGAGCAGCTCGGCGAGCGGGTTCTCGTTCTTGCCGGTCAGTCCGCGCGGGGCGTTGGCCTCCAGGGCGTCGCGGATCGCAAGGTTTGCCACCGCGACCGGCGCGATGATGACCGAGGTTCGCGTCACCGGCGCCAGCGCCGTGAGCGCGGCCGTCGCCGGCTTGCTTTCATCGAGCGGATTGCCGGGGGCGAAACGGTTGAGCCCCCAAAGGGTGCCGCAGAAGAACAGAACGATAACGCCCGCGCCAATCAGCGCGGTGCGGATCGAGAGGCCGAACGGCAATGCCGACTTCTTCTTCTGCCTTGGCGGCGGAAAAATTCTATCAAGCGGATTGTCCTGCGCCATCTTCCAGCCCCCGGACTGGACCGACGAACCGCCGCATGGCTGGTCCTTGCCCGAATCATGACCCTATTCCGTGGCTGTTTTACGCCGTCGGAATGTCCGGATTCTTAACGGGGAGGCTCTTGGGCGTCTACTTGTGGCCCATCCGGTGCAGCTTGACGGCGGCATAGACTGCGTCGCTGCCCGGCGTCGGCACACCCAGCTCCTTGCCCAGTGAGACGATCTTGCCGGTGAGCCAGTCGAGTTCAAGGCGGTTGCCGGCTTCGAGGTCGTGCAGCATGGAGGCCTTCATGCCGGGCGGGGCGTTGTCGGAGAAGGTCATGCGGTCGTCGATCCATGAGTTTGGCACCTTGGCGCCCGCCTTCTGCCCAACCGCGAGGCATTCCTCCATCAGCTTGCGGTAGAACGCGCGGGTGTCGGGATCGGCCAGAACCTTGCCGATCGGCTCGCGCATCATGCAGTTCACTCCGGCCATCGACGACAGGAAGATGAACTTCTGCCAGCGCTCGCGGTTCATGTCGTCCTGCGGCTGGATGTCGATGTTGGCAGCCTTTGCGGCGTCGACGAAAGCAGACAGCTTCGCGTCCGGCTTTCCGTCCATGCGGCCGACGCGCATGGTCGCGAACTTCGAGGTGTGGCGCATCACGCCCGGGCCGCCGAGCACGGCTGCAATATAGGCGGTGCCGGGGCAGGTCGCCTCTCGGCCCAGGATCGACGAGACGCGCTCGTAACTGTCGGCGCCATTCTGAAGTGTGATGACGCGGGTGTTCGGGCCGACCAGCGGCTTTGCCAGCTCGGCCGCGATCTCGGTGTCCCACAGCTTGACCGCGAACAGCACGATGTCGACCGGGCCGACTTCCTTTGGATCCGGCGTGGCGTTGACCTTCGGCAGATGCAGGTCGCCGTGCACGCTCTCGATCTTGAGGCCGTCCTTGCGCAGCGCGTCGAGGTGGGCGCGGCGCGCGATGTAGGCCACGTCGTGGCCAGCTGCCTGCATCCGCCCGCCGAAATAGGCGCCAACCGCCCCCGCCGCCATCGCTGCAATCTTCATGTCGCGTCCTCCGGCCTTGTTGGAGCATGATCTTGTCCGAAAGCCGGACTCCACCCCGCATTAAGCGCGGGGCAAGCTTTTTTTTGGGATCATGCTCGCGCGGACGCGATCTAGCGAAAAGGACGGGGCGAGGTCCAGTGCCTCGCCCCGTCCTTACGCTCACTCAGGCCGATGACATGTCGGCCCACTACTCTTGATGTTGGATCAGTACAGCCGCGATGCCGAAGAGCCGTAGGCCAACGACGGACGGGGCGACGCAGCCAGCGGCTGCGCCGGACGGGACTGCGCGACGTTGGACCGCCCGTTCATCGGCAGCACCACAACCTTGGCGCCGAGCGATACGCGGCTGAACAGGTCGGACACGTCGTCGTTGGTCAGGCGGATGCAGCCCGAGGACACGCGCTGGCCGATGGTGTGCGGGGCGTTGGTGCCGTGGATGCGGTAGACGGTGCCGCCGAGATACATGGCGCGGGCGCCGAGCGGGTTGCCGGGGCCGCCGGCCATGAAGCGCGGCAGATAGGGCTGGCGCTCGATCATCTCCTGCGGCGGATGCCAGTCCGGCCACTCCGCCTTCTTCTCGACCGTTTTGGTGCCGGCCTAGGTGAAGCCCTCGCGGCCGACGCCGATGCCGTAACGCAGCGCCTGGCCGTTGCCGATGACGAGATAGAGGAAGGTGTTGGGCGTATCGATCACGACCGTGCCGTGCGCCTCGTTGGTCGCGTAGCTGACGACCTGGCGCTTGAACTTGGCGGGCAATTCGGTGGGCTCGACGGCCTCTTCGACCTCGACCGGAGCGTAGGCCGTGGCCTGCGGGGCCTGCTGCTGCGGCTGCTGGAACGGGTAGAGCGCCAGCGGAGCGGCGGCGGCGGACGTGGAAATGGCGCCGGCGAAGGCCGCGGCGGCAAGGCTGAGACGGATGTTGAACATGGCTACCCCCTGTTGTTCTGACCATTGGTCGGGGGAGCGCCGGATTTGGTTGGATTTGGCTTTGTATCGTGTGTTTCGCCAGCGCCGGTCAGCCCTTCCGGCCGGTGTGGGAGACGGCGCGGGCGTCGGGGACGGCGTCGGTCGTGGCAAAATAGGGCTTGATGTCGAGCAGCGGGGTGCCGTCGAGGCAGTCGAGCCCGAGCACTTCGAGCCTCAATCCGTCGACCTTGCGGAGTTCCACGACGCTGAGCGCGATCGGGTTCGGCCGCACCGGCGAGCGCACCGAAAAGGTCGGCCGGCCGGCCTCCGCGCGCCGCGGCACCTGGACCACGAGGTCGCGCCGCGCTTGGTCCATCCAATAGAGCACGATCAGGTGGGAGCAGGTTTCGACCCCTGGCAGCGCCTTCGCCCAGCGCGGATCGACCTCGATGGTGCAGACCACCTCGGATTCCCGCGAGGCGCGGGCGTTCTTCGGGCAGTCCTTGCGCGTTTTCCAGGGCGTGCGGATGCAGCCGATGAAATAGAGACCGGCGTCGTGCCGGGCGGGCAGAGGCACCGACACCTCGCCGGGGCGGATATCGGCTTCGTCGGGTTGGGCGGCTGTCTCGGTCATGGCGTTTTTCTCCGGGCGAAGTTTACCACCAAAAATCGTCGCCCTTGATTTGCCAAACTTAAGCGTATAAACATATCTTTATATGATTGGCTCCTTCCCATGAACCATTCTGCCCACCTGACCTTCGACAATCTCAACGGCGCGCTCAAGGCGGCCGGCGAGGAAACGCGCCTGCGCATCCTGGTGCTGCTGGCCGAGGCCGAACTGACGGTGTCCGATCTCACCCAGATCCTGCGGCAGTCGCAGCCGCGCATCTCGCGCCACCTCAAGCTTCTGGTCGAAGCGGGCCTGGTGGAGCGCTTCCGCGAGGGCGCCTGGGCGTTCTTCCGCCTGGCGGAAGGTTCGGGCACAGCCGATCTGGCCCGCGAGATGATCGCGCGCCTCGACACCCGGGACACGATGATCGCGCGCGACCGCGACCGGCTCGCGGCGGTGCGGACCGCCCGCGCCGCAGCCGCTCAGGACTATTTCCGCGCGCACGCGGCGGAGTGGGACCGCATCCGCAAACTCCATGTCACCGACGAGGCGGTCGAGGGCGCGATTCGCGAGGCGCTGGCGGACAAGCCGTTCCGCTCGCTCTTGGATCTCGGCACCGGCACCGGCCGCATCCTGGAAATGTTTGGTCCTAACCTGGAGCGCGGGCTCGGCGTCGATCTGTCTCTCGACATGCTGCTGCTCGCCCGCGCCCGCATCGAGCGGGCGGGCCTACGCCATTGCAGCGTGCGCCAGGGCGACATCTACGACCTCGCCATGCCGGCGGGCTCGTTCGACGTCGTCATCATCCATCAGGTGCTGCACTTTCTCGATGATGGCGCGCGCGCGATCCGCGAGGCGGCGCGCGTGCTCGCGCCCTCCGGCCGCCTGCTGGTGGTCGACTTCGCGCCGCACGACCTTGAGTTCCTGCGCGAGGAGCACGCGCATCGCCGCCTCGGATTTCCCGCCGACGCCGTGACGCAATGGATGAGCGCGGCCGGCCTCGACGTCACCATGCATAGAAGCCTGACGCCGGAGCCCGGCTCCGACGGCAAGGTTGCGGTGTCGCTCTGGCTCGCGCGCGACCTGCGGGTGCGGGTGGCGAACGACACCCGCGAGGTGGCGTGATGGCAGGGCCGATCCGCGTTTCGTTCGAGTTCTTTCCGCCGAAGACCGAGGAGATGGAAAAAAATCTATGGGAGGCGATCGGGCGGCTCAGTCCGCTGTCTCCGAATTTCGTCTCGGTGACCTATGGCGCCGGCGGCTCGACCCGCGAGCGCACGCATTCGACCGTGCGGCGAATCGTGTCGGAAACGGCGTTGACGCCGGCCGCGCACCTGACCTGCGTCGCCGCGACCAAGCCTGAGATCGACGCGGTGGTCCAGTCGTACCGGGACGCGGGCGTTCGCCACATCGTGGCGCTGCGCGGCGATCCGACCGGCGGCATCGGCGAGAAATACGCGCCGCATCCCGGCGGCTACCGCAACGCCGCCGATCTCGTCGCCGGCATCAAGCGCATAGCCGACCTCGAAGTGTCGGTGTCGGCCTATCCGGAAAAGCATCCCGATAGCCCGAACGTCAACGCCGACATCGACATGCTCAAGGCCAAGGTCGATGCGGGTGCGACGCGCGCGATGACGCAGTTCTTCTTCGAGAACGACCGCTATTTCGACTATCTCGACAAGGTGCGGGCGCGCGGCATCTACATTCCGATCGTGCCGGGCATCTTGCCGGTACAGAACTTCAAGCAGATGAAGAATTTCGCAGAACGCACCGGCGCGAGCGTGCCGCGCTGGCTCGCCGAACGCTTCGACGGGCTGGATGACGACGTGGCGACACGCAAGCTGATTGCCGCCGCGGTCGCCGCCGAACAGGTCATGGACCTGGTCGAACGCGGCGTCACCGACTTTCATTTCTACACCATGAACCGCGCCGATCTCGTCTACGCGGTCTGCCATCTGTTGGGCCTCCGCCCCGCGGCAAGAATAGCAGCCTGAAAATGCCCAACTCGTCCCACACCAGCACCCGAACTTTGCTCAAGCGGATCGCGGCCGAGCGCATCCTCGTGCTCGACGGGGCTATGGGCACGATGATCCAGGAAATGAAGCTCGACGAGGAGGGCTATCGCGGCGCGCGTTTCGACGCGTGGAACCGCGAGGTGCGCGGCAACAACGATCTGCTCAACCTGAGCCGGCCGGACGCCATCCGGGACATCCACTACGCCTACTACAAGGCCGGCGCCGATATCGTCTCGACCAACACGTTCTCGTCGACCTCGATCGCGCAGGCCGACTACGGCCTGTCGAATGTCGCCTACGAGCTCAACTGCGAGGGCGCGCGGCTGGCGCGGGAGGCGGCGAACAAGGCCACGAAAGAGGACGGACGACCCCGTTTTGTCGCGGGCGCGATCGGGCCGACCAACCGCACGGCGTCCATCTCCCCCGATGTGGCCAATCCGGGCTTCCGCGCCATCACCTTCGACCAGCTCCGCGAGGCCTACGGCGAGCAGGTGCGCGGGCTGCTGACCGGCGGCGCCGATCTGCTGCTGATCGAGACGATCTTCGACACGCTCAACGCCAAGGCCGCGATCTACGCCATCGCCGAGCAGTGCGCGGCGCGCGGCGTCGACGTGCCGATCATGATCTCCGGCACCATCACCGACCGCTCCGGGCGGCTCCTGTCCGGCCAGACGCCCGAGGCGTTCTGGAACGCGGTGCAGCACGCCCAGCCCGTTTCGGTCGGATTGAACTGTGCGCTCGGCGCCGAACAGATGCGCGCGCATATCGCCGACATGGCGCGGGTCTGCGACACGCTCATCTGCGCCTATCCGAACGCCGGCCTGCCGAACGAGTTCGGGCACTACCACGAGAGCCCGGACGACATGGCGCGGCACCTCGGCGAGTTCGCCGAGACGGGTCTCATCAACATCGTCGGGGGCTGCTGTGGGACCACTCCCGAGCACATCAGCGCGATCGCCGAAGCCGTGCGCGGCAAGGCACCGCGTATGGTGCCGGACGTCAAGCCGATGCTGCGGCTGTCCGGCCTGGAGCCGTTCACGCTTGCGCCGGAAATTCCCTTCGTCAACGTCGGCGAGCGGACCAACGTCACCGGCTCGGCCAGGTTCAGGAAGCTCGTCACCGCCGGTGACTACACGGCCGCGCTTGCCATCGCGCGCGACCAGGTCGAGAACGGCGCCCAGATCATCGACGTCAACATGGACGAGGGCCTGCTCGATTCCGCCGAGGCGATGAAGACCTTCCTCAATCTGATCGCGGCGGAGCCCGACATCGCCCGCGTGCCGGTGATGGTGGATTCCTCGAAGTTCTCGGTGATCGAGACTGGGCTGAAGTGCATCCAGGGCAAGCCGGTGGTGAACTCGATCTCCATGAAGGAGGGCGAGGCCGAGTTCATCAAGCATGCGAAAATGGTTCGCCGCTATGGCGCGGCCGTCGTGGTGATGGCGTTCGACGAACAGGGCCAGGCCGACACCGTCGAGCGAAAGGTTTCGATCTGCAAGCGCGCCTACGACATCCTGGTGAACCAGGTCGGGTTCCCGCCGCAGGACATCATCTTCGATCCCAATATCTTCGCGGTGGCCACGGGAATCGAGGAGCACAACGGCTACGGCGTCGCCTTTATCGAGGGTGCGCGGCAGATCCGTCAGGGCTGCCCGCACTGTCATGTGTCCGGCGGAGTGTCGAATCTGTCGTTCGCGTTCCGCGGCAACGAGCGCATCCGCGAGGCGATGCACTCGGTGTTCCTCTACCACGCCATCAAGGCGGGCATGGACATGGGCATCGTCAACGCTGGCCAGATGACGGTGTACGACGATATCGAGCCGGAACTGCGCGAAGCCTGCGAGGACGTGGTGCTCAACCGGCGGCCCGACGCGGCCGAACGGCTCCTGACGATCGCGCAGAAATTCCACGGCGCCGGCAAGGAGCACAAGGCGGCCGATCTCGCCTGGCGCGAGTTGCCGGTCGAGCAGCGGCTCACTCATGCATTGGTCCACGGCGTCACCGACTTCATCGTCGAGGACACCGAAACCGCGCGGCAGGGAGCGGACCGTGCGCTGTCGGTGATCGAGGGCCCGCTGATGGCCGGGATGAACGTGGTCGGCGACTTGTTCGGCTCGGGCAAGATGTTCCTGCCGCAGGTGGTGAAGTCGGCGCGGGTGATGAAGCAGGCGGTCGCGCATCTGATGCCGTTCATGGAGAAAGAAAAGCTGGAGCGGGGCGGCACCAACCAGCAGAGTTCGGCTGGGAAAATCCTGCTCGCCACGGTGAAGGGCGACGTCCACGATATTGGCAAAAACATCGTCGGCGTGGTGCTCCAGTGCAACAACTACGAGGTGATCGATCTCGGCGTCATGGTGCCGGCGGCGAAAATCCTGGAGACCGCCAAGGCCCTGAACTGCGACATCGTCGGGCTGTCCGGGCTGATCACGCCCTCGCTCGACGAGATGTGCCACGTCGCGGCCGAGATGGAGCGGCAAAATTTCGACTTGCCTCTTCTGATTGGCGGCGCAACCACGAGCCGCGTCCACACCGCGGTCAAGATCAATCCCAATTACCAGCGTGGCCAGACAGTCTATGTCACCGACGCGAGCCGCGCGGTCGGCGTGGCGCAGGCTCTGATGTCGCGCGATGGCCGGAAGAAATACATCGACGACACGCGCACGGAATATGTCCGCATCGCCGCGACCCACGCCCGCGCGCAGGACGATAAGAAGCGTCTTTCGCTTAAGGACGCGAGGGGTAACGCGCTCAAGCTCGACTGGACGAAGCATCAGCCTGCGGTGCCGAAATTCATCGGCAACCGCGTCATCGACGACACCTCCATCGCCGAGCTGATAGACTTCATCGACTGGTCGCCGTTCTTCACCACCTGGGAGCTCGCGGGAAAATTCCCGGCGATCCTCGACGACAAGATCGTGGGGGAGGCTGCGCGCTCGCTCTACGCCGACGCGCAGAAGATGCTGAAAGAGATTGTTGAGAAGAATTGGTTCAAGGTGGCCGCGGTGGTCGGTTTCTGGCCGGCGAATTCCTTGGGCGACGACATTCAGATTTTCGGCGATGCGTCGCGAGGGACGCCGATCGCGACCTTGCACATGCTGCGTCAGCAGCTTTCGCGCCGCGAGGGCCGCGCCAACGTGGCGCTCGCTGATTTCGTCGCGCCCTTCGGCCGCGAGGACTACATCGGCGCCTTCGTGGTGACGGCTGGCGTCGGCGAGGACGAGGTTGCCGACCGGTTCAAGAACGCCAACGACGATTACTCCTCGATTATGGTCAAGGCGCTGGCCGACCGGCTGGCGGAGGCTTTCGCGGAGCGGCTGCACCAGCGGGTGCGGAAAGAGTTCTGGGCCTATGCGTCCGACGAGACCTTGAGTAATGCCGACCTGATCGCGGAGAAATACAAGGGCATCCGCCCCGCGCCCGGCTATCCGGCGCAGCCCGACCACACCGAGAAGGGGATGCTGTTCCAACTGCTCGGCGGCGAGCGGATCGGCGTGAAACTGACCGAGAGCTTCGCAATGTGGCCCGGCGCTTCGGTCTGCGGGCTCTACTTCAGCCATCCGGAGAGCCACTACTTCGGCGTCGGCAAGATCGAGCGCGACCAGATCGAGGACTATGCCGCGCGCAAGGGCTGGACGGTGGCGGAGGCCGAGCGCTGGCTCGCGCCGATCCTCAACTACGATCCCAAGAGCCACGAACCCAAGAGCTACGAACCCAAGCCGGTGGCCCGCGACGCTGCGGCGTGAACGGAGGAACCACAAAAGAAGACACCGGAGGCAGGTCCTCCGGTGTTCTCATTCTGGCCGTTTAACGGCGGGGTGGTCTCAGAGGCCGTTTCGAAAGAGGTTGAGTGATTGAAGCCCGCGTGATTCCAGGGGGTTGCTGAGACCAACCCCGGAGCCATCATGTGGACCCCAACCACCCGCCAGCAGCATATTCGCGAGACGAACCGATACCAAACCGATGTGACCGATGAGGAATGGCACATGATCGGGCCTTACTTGCCTACTGCCAAGAGCACGGGACGACCGCGTGTTTGGCCGATGCGTGAGATCATCAATGGCATCTTCTATGTGATGCGGTCTGGCTGTCCGTGGCGCCTGCTGCCGAGCGATTTGCCGCCGTGGAGCACGATCTATCGCTGGTTTGCGACGTTCCGCGATGAAGGC
>SHVN01000087.1 GCA_009694215.1 Xanthobacteraceae bacterium | reverse complement strand
CATGGCCTTCGCGGCCGGGCAGAAAATCCTTGATCCGCTCCCACTGGTCGTCGCGTAATGCATGGCGGCGCATCGGTCGGCCCTCCTCAAGCCGACCGCCCATGCGTCACAGAAAAACTGATTTGGGAATCCCTAACTGAAGACAGGGCCTAGCGATCGGGCCCGCGACAACGTTGTTCGGATCGGCGCTAACTACAAGTTCAATTAGCGCACGTTGATCGCACTCACTTCTAGCCAATACTACGAGGCCGCCTCAATTGGCGGCCTCTTTCATTTCAAACCAAACGTGCGATGTCGCTGTAACTGAAATGATTCACATCAACCGGAAAACGCTCTAGTTTGAAGGACCTAGTCCACGTTCGCTTTCCTGAAGTCGCTCCACAGCACCCGGCAACTTAGGAAAACGGGCGGGGTGTCGCCGACGTTGGGCAATACCGAAAACGCAGTAGTCGACGAAGCCGTAGGGCGGATTAGCGAAGCGTAATCCGCCATTCCGGCCGCGAAAAGACGGCGGGTCACGTCTCCGGCTAACCCGCCCCGCGACTGACAAAAACCTCGGCACAGTTCAATCGCCAAACACCCACCGCGTAATCCGCGCATCCCCCCGATACCCGCCATTCTTCGCAAACGGTTCCTCGTTCCAGAACTTGTCCGCCGCGGCCCGGTCCGGCAGTTCCAGCAGCAGCGCCGTGCCAACATTGTCGGCGCCGTCGGCCGAGCGGATCGGTCCACGAAAAATGAAGTTGTCGGCATACGACGCGAAGTAGGACTCGTGCGCGTGCAGGTGCTCGCGAAAGAACTCCGGCGTGCCGGTCTTCGGGCCCGTGCACAGGAACTGCTGCATCCCCTTGCGGCGATAGTCGGCGGCGCGCTTGCCGAAGCTGTTCGACCAGCGGTGAATTTCGACTTTGCCGGTGACGCCCGCCTTGTTCATTGGCTCCTCGGCGACGAATTTTTCAGCCGCCGCTCGGTCGTCGAGTTGCATGAAGAACGATGAGCCTAGCGTGGCCTTGCCGTCGTCGGAGAGGAAATGGCCGTAGCCAATGACGCGCTCGCCGAAGCCCGCGATGTATTTCTTCTGCTCCCCCAACAAAGCGCGCCGCGCGTCAGCCTTCCCCGGCTTGTCCCAGCAGTAGATCGCCCACTGCGCCGCCTTCTTGCGGTAGTAGTCCTTCAGCGACTCTCCGCTCAGTCCATAGCGTGGATCGCCCGGCAGATATCCGGCAGGTGCTTCGCTCGACATCTCGTCTCCAAAATCATGCAAGGTCGGTCGGGCAAGCGTAGCCCGGATCGGGCGCGATCGAAACCCGGACTTGCCCCGCTCCCTCAACCCGCTATCGTCCCGGCGCATGGCCTTCGTCCGCATCCTCCTCGCCATCGACGCCGTGGCCGCGCTGGTGGCGCTCTATTTCTTCTTCATCGGCATCGCCGACGGCTCGGTGTCGTCGTTCAACATCGGCCTGTGGCTCGCGCTGCTGGGCTCCATCGCGGCGATCCTAGGCGGCTGGGCGCTGAACGCGCGGGGCCAGCGCCGCGCCGCCATCGCTGTGCTCTCGATCCTGGCGGTGCCCGGCTTCCTGGCCGGGCTGCTCATCCTGACCATGCTGATTGTCCAGCCGCGCTGGAATTGAATGAGGGCGGCCGCGCGGGCATGAAAAAGGGTGGGCCCGCGTTGCGCAGGCCCACCCTTCGAACCGTGCATGGAGCGTTTACTTCAACGTAATCGCAAGCCCGCTCAAATCCGCATTGGCCATCAGACCGACCTGCCGGCCGGAGAGCTCCAGCACCGCGCCCTTCTGGTTGGTCAGCACGATCGCGCGGGCGCCGCGGCCGATCGCAAGCCCCGCGCCGGCCGCGCCATAGACGCCGGCCACATCCGACGGGCGGTTGATATTGCTCACCCGGCCTTGCAGCACCGTCTTCGAGCCGCCGAACACGAGGCCGTAATCGATGCCGCCGGCCGACAGCCCGTAGCGCTTGCCGCGGAAGTTGAGCGTGCCACCGCCGGCCGAGCCGCCGATGATCCAGCCGCCCTTGTAGATCGTCAGCGTGACGCTGCCGCTGTCGGCATAGGCCGCGGATGAAACACCGGCACAGGCCACGAGAGCGACGAGACCGGCACGAAGTGCGGACGAGATGCGCATGTTGAATTCCTTGTGAAATTAGCTGGATTTTCGGGTCGCGGTCAGTGACAGAAAGCCCCCTCGGATGGGCTGACCGCGAACGACAATACGCCAGGGCGCCGAAAGTTCCATCGCGGGGCTTGCCCCTAGCAGCCGTAGCGTGGGCAAAGGCGCGAAAGCGCCGGAGCGATTACCCCCTCCCGATAAAACTCCGCATGTTGTTCGGCAAGATCGTCCCCTCGTACAGATTCACCTCCGGCGGTAGCGCGACCATCAGCACCGCGACCTTGGCCACATCCTCGCCGGCCATCACGTAGTCGTCGGGCGTCGCGCCCGCGCCCGCCTTCGCCCGCCCGCGCCGCGTCGTGAACGAGGACAGCGTCGCGCCCGGATGGATGATCGACGACACCACCCCGTACTTCCGCCCATCCATGGTCAGCTGATGCGTCATCCCCTGCAGGCCGTGCTTGCACACCGTATAGGGCAGCGAATCCTGCCGCGGCGTCTTCTGCGACACGCTGCCGATGTTGATGATGCGCCCGCCCTGCGGGGTCTGCGCCTTCATGACCCGGATCGCCTCGCGCGCGCACAGGAACGGTGCGGTGATGTTGATGGCCAGCGCGTCGAGCCAATACTGCAGCGTGATGTCCTCGGTGTTCTTGTGCGTCGAGATGCCGGCGTTATTGATGAGCACATCGACGCGGCCGTAGATTTTCACCGCCCGGTCGAACAGCGCTATGATCTGATCCTCCTGGGTGAGATCGGCGGGCACCGGCAGCGCCGTGCCGCCCTTGGCCTCGATTCCGGCCGCGACCTCGTCCAGCAGTTCGCCTCGCCGCGCCACCAGCACGGTCTTGGCCCCTTCCGCGGCAAACGTCTCGGCGATCGCCCGGCCGATGCCGTTGCTCGCGCCGGTGACGATCGTCACCTTGTCGTGCAATTGTTTGGTCATGGCTTTCTTCCCCTTGCGTTGTCAGCCAAGCCTAGCACGCGCGCACCGGCTTCGCCCGAAGTGGCCAACCTGCTACAGTCAAAGCCGGTGGGCACGATGAATATATACACTCGCTTCGCGCTGGCATTCGCGCTGTCGCTCGCGATCAGCAGCAGCGTCCAGCAATGGCTGCTGGCAACCTACGAGCGCGGACCCAATCTAGAGGTGTTCGTTCCGCTCGGCGTCTGCATCCTGCTGATCACCGCCTTATTCGGCCTGTTGCTCTCGCAGTGGCCCCGGGCCTGCGGCTGGGTCGCGGCGGTCATGCTCGCCGCCATGCTGGCGTTCGGCGTCGTCATGAACCACGTCGGCGTCAACAGCGTGTCGCCGGGAGTCGGCGGCACCGTCGTCTATGGCGTCGCGATGGTAGTGGTTTCCTATTTCCTTCTTCCGTCCGCATTCGCGGTGCCGGTCCACTGGCTCTTGCTGCGCGGCGCGCCGCGAGCGATGGCGGCAGGCAAACCCAGCGAATAGACGGAGCCCGCGATGCCCAAGCGCGCCATCCATTCCGACAAGGTCTTCAAAGGCTCGCTGCCGTTCGCCCAGGCGACCGTCGCCGGCGGCTTCATGTTCGTCGCTTGCGTCGGCCGCGACCGCGCCGGAAAATTCGCCGCGGGCGACGTGCGCGCGCAGACGCAAGCCTGCCTCGACAATATCCGCGCGTTGATCGAGGAGGCTGGCGGCACCATGCAGGACATCGTCAAATGCACGGTCTACGTCACCGGCCGCGAGCACTGGCAGCCGATGAACGAGGTCTATTTTGCGAATTTCGCGAAGGACCCGCCACACCGCGTGTCCTGCATCGTCTCGGGGCTTGGCTCGCCGGAATGCCTGGTCGAAATCGACGCGACGGCCTATCTCGGAAAGGACTGACGATGGCAGGCGCGCGCGATGACGCCTGTGGCGGCTCTAGGTGTTCCGCCCGCTGTCCGTCTGGCCGTCGAGCCAGTCCGACAGCTTTCCCACCGCGGCCTTCTTTTTCTTGGTGGATTTGGGCTTGGCCTTCTTCGCGACCGGGGCCGCGGCCAGTTCGGCTGCTTCTTTCGCTAGGCGAAGGGCCTTAAGCTTCTCGGTCTTGGCGCGGGTCGCCGCGGCGCTGGCCTCGTACTCCGCCATCGCCTTCTTGCCATCCTCGGCCTGCCGCGCGCGGATCTCAGCTCGTGCCTTGTTCGGTTCGTCTGCCAATGGAATGCCTTCCTCTGGATCAGGGCTCTATATGGTGCCGGACGCGCCTTTATTCAACCGCAATCGGCCCGGGCCGCGAGGGGCTGCGAAAATCGGCGGCGAAACGGGGTTTCTAGTTCGTCTTGATGTTCAGTTCTTTCACCAGCCGCGCGTATTTCACGGAATCCGCCTGGGCGAGCTTGCCTATTTCCTCCGGCGGGCCGCCGACCGGCTCGACGGCGCCGGTGGTGAAGTTGGTCAGGAGCTTCGGGTCCTTGAGCGAGTCGTTCATCTCCTTGTTGAGACGCGCGACGATCTCGGGCGGCGTGCCCTTCGGCACGAACGCCGCGTACCAGGCGTCGAGCACGAGGCCCCTGTATCCCGCGTCCTCCAGGGTCGGCACCTCCTGCAGGGTCGGCGCGCGCTTCGACGCCGACTGCGCCAGCAGCTTGATTGTGCCGGCCTTGTAGTGCGGGAACAGCGCGGTCGGCCCAAGCCAGGCGAGCTTCACATGCGCGGCGATCAGGTCGTTGATCGCCTGCCCCGCGCCGCGATACGGCACATGGCTCATCTTCAGGCCCGCCTCCTTGGCGAACCACTCGCCGACCACATGCTGGTTCGAGCCAACCCCCGAGGTGGCAAAGCCCATGCCCGGATTGGCCTTCGCGTAGTCGACCAACTCCTTGACCGAGTTGATCCCGAGCGAGGAATGCACCGCGAGGAATTGCGACTGACGCCCGAGATAGGCCACCGGAGCGAGCTCCTTGGTGTAGTCGTAGGACAGATTCATGATGTGCGGCGCGCTCGCCGCGTTGTCGTTGGTGATCAGCACGGTGTAGCCGTCGGCCGGGCTTTTCATCGCCAGGTCCATGCCGATGGTGCCACCTGCGCCGGTCTTGTTTTCGACCACCACCTGTTGGCCGAGCGTGCGGGAGAGCACCTCGCCGACCTGCCGCGCGATGAAGTCGATGGCGCCGCCAGGCGCCAGCGGCACGACGAACTTGATCGGCCGGTCCGGCCAGGCGCCCTGCGCGCGCGCGAACGGCGCTCCGAGCACACCGCCAGCGATGGCCGTCGCGGCCGCAGCCGCGTTCGTGATGAAAGTCCGCCGTTCGATCCTGCGCATTTCAACTCCCTGGATTTTCTAATTCGTTGACCGGCTGTATAGCACGGGGTCGGCGCAGAGCCATCGGGTCGGCCGGGCCGGCGCCGGTGTGGTATGTTGTCCTATCGCGGCCGGCGCTCACCCCAAATCCACCCCACGCAATCCCGCGCTCGCGATCGCCCGCGTCACCGTTCCATCCGCCCTCGCCTGCATGGCGAATTCGCCGACATAGGCGAGCCGCCCCGCCTCCCCCTTCTTCACGGCGAGTGCGATGACGTTGCGGCCGTATGCGTCGTCCAGCACGCGCGTGCCGGGGAGCTTGCCCGCATACATCAGGAGCCCCGGCCGGATCCCCGCCAGCACGTCGGCCAGACCCTCGCGGAACAGATCGTACGCCGCGTCCGGCGTGTCCACGTACACAGGCACGGCTGCGGTGAGCTTACCGCGCAATGCGGTGTCCATGGCGTGATGGCGGACGAGCGCCACGCGGACACCCGGCCGGTCGGCATCGGCGATCGCTCGCGCCGCGGAATTCTCCGGTACCAGATAGGTGAAGTCGGCCGCGAGCAGCGGCGGCGAGAAATCCACCTCCTTGCCGCGCACCGGATCGATGCCGAGCAGCGCCACGTCGGCGAGGCCCGCCGCGAGCCCCTCGACGACCTTGGGCGGCGATGGATATTCCGTGGGCCTCAGCACAACGCCGATGCGCTCGGCCAGCGCCTGCGCGATCTCGATGCCGACGCCGCGCGGCTCGCCACCCGCGTCCCGGCGATAGAAGAACGAGGGAAACAGCGCGAGCCGCAGCGCGCCGGAGCGGGCGATGTCGGCAATGCGGGGATCGGCGGTGGGCGGCGCTGGCATGGAAGCCCTTGTTATCATGCCCGATTGCCATGTACCGGTTGCCCTCCCACTTGCACTCTTCCCGCCTGGGTTGCAAACTGGTTGCGGGAGACGTTGCCGTGCGTACTCGCGTTTTGCGTCTTGTATCGGCCGTTGTCATCGCGATGCCGCTCGGCGGCTGCTTCCGCGACCCTTATGTATCGACGGCCTTGGTCTCACAGTCCGGCAACTGACAGATCGACAAGACGATCGACCGCGTGACAGGCGCGCCGATCAGCAGCGCGACCGCAAAAGCCATGGCCTCGAACACCAACGAGGCTTTCCCGCAGGCTGCTTCGATGCAGCTCCTGTGCTTCGTCAACAGGCCGGCGGTCAGCTTCCGCTTCGATTTCAAGGTCGGCTTGGACAACGGCTCGTTCCTTGGCTATCGCTTCGACGAAAAGCCCGGCCATGAGACCAATGCGCGGTTCCTGGCCAGCGCGCGGGCCATCGTGATCGAGCAGGACGCGGAAGTGGCGCAGTTCGTCAGCGAGCTTGCAGCCAGCAACGTGCTCTTCATCAGGGTCCGGTCATTCACGGCCGGCCGCACGACGGCGGAGTTCAAGGTCGACGGAGCTCCGGCCGCGATCGCGTCGGCCTATGCCACCTGCCCCGTGAAGCCGCCCGAACCGCAGCGTGTCGCCACGCAGTCGCCGCCCAAGCGCAGCCGGTAAGCCTGTCTCCCAGGCGTGACGCCGCGCCCTATTCCGCAGGCGCGCATTAGCCCATAGGATGCCGGCAACGCTCAAAAAGAAATCCCCGGAGGAAGCAATATGAACCGCTCCACGCTGATGGCTGCCGCTTATGCGCTCGCAACAGCGCTCGTGGCGCCGGTCGCCGCGCAGGACTATCCCACGCAGACCATCAAGCTAATCAGCTCGTTCGGCGCAGGCGGCGGCTCCGACATCGTCGCCCGTATCATCGCGCCACGGCTGCAGGAGAAGCTCGGCCAGTCCGTCGTGGTCGAGAACCGTCCCGGCGCCGGCGGCCTGCTGGGCAACGAAGCTGTCGCCAATTCACCGAAGGACGGCTACACGCTCGGCGTCCAGACTGCGGGCCAGCTCATCACCCCGGTCATGACCAAGGTGGTGCGTTTCGACGCGGTCGAATCGTTCGACTGGATCGGTCAGATCGCGGTGGCGGGCCTGCTGATCGTCGTCCGCCCGGACTATCAGCACAAGGACATCAAATCGCTGGTCGCGGCGGCCAAGGCGGAGCCCGGCAAGATCGTGTTCGCAAGCCCGGGCTTCGGCGCGACGCAGCATCTCGCGGCCGAGCTGTTCAAGCAGGTCGCCGGCGTCGACATGCTGCACGTCCCCTATCGCACATCGCCCGAAGCGCTCGCCAGCCTGCTCGGCAAGAATACCGATGTGCTGTTCGACACCATGACCGCCTTGCTGGGCCAGACTCAGTCCGGCGGGGTCCGGGCGCTGGCGATCACCGGAAAGGACCGCGACCCGGCCGCGCCCGACATCCCGGCCGCGGCGGAGTCGGGCGTCGTGCCGAACTACGACGTCACCACCTGGTACGGCCTGTACGGGCCGAAGGGCATGCCGCCCGCGGTGATCGCCAAGCTCAACAAGACGCTCAACGAGATTCTGGAAGAGCCCGCGACCCGCGAGCGGCTGTCCAAGACCGGCGTGATCGTCAAAAGCTCGACGCCTCAGGCGTGGCACCAGTTCATGATCGCCGAATACAAGAAGTGGAGCGCGGTGCGCGAGAAGGCGGGCCTGGAACAGCGCTGACCGGCGCTACTCCGGCTTCAATCCCGCGACCTTCGCCGCTTCGGCGGAGTTCGCGAATTCTTTCTTGATGTAGTCGCCGAAGCCCTTGGAGGTCTGCAGCGGCTCGGCGACAAGTTCCGCGCCGGTGGACAGGAATTTTTCCTGCAGCGACTTGACGGCAAGCGCCTTGATCAGCGCCTTCTCCAGCGTCGCGATCACTTCGGCAGGCGTCTTGGCCGGCGCGAGGATTCCGACGTAGCTCGCGGCCAGGAAATCCTTCAAGCCGGACTCGATCATGGTCGGCACGTCAGGCGCCAGCGCGCCGCGCGTGGCCGATGCGACCGCAACGATGCGAAGCTTTCCCGCCTTGTAGTGCGGCAGCGCGGTCGACATCTCCGTCATGCCGCCGGAGACGGTCCCGGCCAGCATGTCGGGCACCAGCGTGGCGCCGCCGCGATAAGGCACATGCGTCAGGTTAGCGCCGGTTGCCGCGATGAAACGCACGAGCGTCATGTGGCCCGCGCTGCCGGCGCCGGAGGTGGCGATGGTGATCGGTTGCCGCTTCGACAGTGCCACCAGTTCCGGCACGGTCTTGGCGGGAATCGATTCGTGCAGCACGATCGCGTGCGGCGCCAGATTGGCAAGCCCGACGGCGACGAAGTCCTTGATCGGATCGTAGCTGAGCTTGGCCTGCACAAACGGATTGACCGTCAGCGGGCCATTCGAGCCGATGAGCAGCGTGTAGCCGTCGGGCGGCGCGGACACCACCTGCCCCGCGCCAAGGCTGCCGCCCGCGCCGGCGCGATTTTCGACGACCATGGTCTGACCGAGCGAAGGCGCCATGCCCTCCGACATAAGCCGCCCCACAAGATCGGCGTTGCCGCCGGCCCCGAAGGGCACGATCAGCCGGATCGGCTTATCGGGATAGGCGGCAAACGCGGGGCGCGGCAGCAGCGAAGCGAGCGGCGTTGCGGCGAGCGTGGTCAGAAGCGTTCGGCGTGACAGCGACATGGCGTTCCTCAGGATTGAAGGGGATCGGGTTCTAGTCCGCGTATTGGCCGGAGGCCTTGATGATCGGCGCCCAGCGGTCGATCTCGCTCAGCAGCGTGCGCTCCGCGGCCTGCGGCGTCGCCCTGGCATCCGACATGGGCTCGGTGTTGATGTCGTTGAAGCGCTTCACCAGGTCCGGGTCCTTGAGCGCGGCGCGAAGCGCGGTCGAAAGCTTGGCGACGATGGCCGGCGGCAATCCCTTGGGCGCGAACAGGCCGTGCCAGACGCCAAGCTCGAAACCCTTGAGGCCGGCTTCGTCGGCGGTCGGCAGGTCGGGCAGCGATTTCAGCCGCGCCTTGGTGGTGACGGCGTAGCCCTTCACCGTCTTTCCAAGAATCGGCCCTGTGGTGTTAGTGGCCTGGTCGCAGCTCAGGTCGATCTGCTTGCCGATCAGATCGTTCATCACTGGACCGGTGCCGCGATACGGCACGGTGGTGACCTGCACCTTGGTTTCCGACATGAACAGCATGCCGCACAGGTGCGACGCGGAGCCGACGCCGGCGTTGCCCATGCTCGCCTTGACGTCAGGCTTCTTGAGATGATCGACAAGCTCCTTGAGCGTGTTGGCCGGGTAATCGCTTCGCGCGATGATCGTCATCGGCGCGTCGGTGAGCAGCCCTATCGGGGTGAAGGCCTGCCGCGTGTCGTAGGGCAGATTGCGGTAGAGCGTGGCCGCGGTCGAAAGCCCGACGTGGTAGATCAAGAGCGTGTAGCCGTCGGGCTCGGCGCGCACCGCCCGCGTGGTGCCGATGGTGCCGCCCGCGCCGCCGACGTTCTCGATGGTGATCTGTTGGCCGAGCAGCTTCGACACCGCCTGCGCGGTGATGCGCGAGATCGTGTCGGTCGGCCCGCCGGCCGCGGCCGGCACGATGATGGTGATCGGCTTGGTCGGATACTCCTGTGCGGCGGCTGGACCGAGAGCCAGCAACAGCGCGGCCGCAGACATCAGATGGCGCATGGCGTTTCCCCGTTTGGTGTCTCGTCTTGTTGACGGGGAGTGTATTCCCCGGCCGGCCGCCCTCACAACACACTTTCACTTCCGGCAAGTGCCAAAAGAGCGCGAAATTCCGACGCAGGCGCCGGCCTGCCCACGGCTTCCCAAAGGGCCCCGCCGGCCTATATTGAAGACCGATTTTGAATTATCGATACGAAGCATGGAGCGCGTTTCATGGCGGCACGTCAGATCAAGCTCAACGCCTTCATGCGGCCGGCGAGCATCCACACCGGCGGCTGGCGCTATCCCGGCGCCTGGCCGGACATGAATTTCAACTTCGCGCATATCAAGGAAGCGATCCAAAAGCTGGAGGCCGCGAAATTCGACGCCTTCTTCATGGCCGACCACATGGCCGTGCTCAACATGCCGATGGATGCGCTTAAGCGCAGCCACACCTCCACTTCGTTCGAGCCATTCACACTGCTGTCGGCGCTGTCGCAGCACACCTCGCACATCGGGCTCGTCGCCACAGGCTCCACCACCTTCGACGTGCCCTACCACATCGCGCGGCGCTTTGCTTCGCTCGACCACATCTCAGGCGGCCGCGCCGGCTGGAACATCGTCACCACCTCCAATCCCGACGCGGCGCTGAACTTCGGCCTCGAAGAGCATATGGAGCACGGCGAGCGCTACCGCCGCGCGCGCGAGTTCTACGACGTCGTCACGGGCCTCTGGGATAGCTGGGCCGACGACGCCTTCATCCGCGACGTCGACAGCGGCGTGTTCTTCGAGCCTGAGAAAATGCACACGCTCAACCACAAGGGCGAATTCCTCTCGGTGAAGGGCCCGCTCAACATCGCCCGCCCGATCCAGGGCTGGCCGGTGATCGTGCAGGCCGGCGCCTCCGAATCCGGCAAGCAGCTCGCCGCCGAAACCGCGGAGGCGGTGTTCACCGCGCAGAGCAATATCGAAGCCGGCAAGGCGTTCTACGCTGACGTGAAGGGCCAGATGCAGAAGCTCGGCCGCAACCCCGAGCACTTGAAGATCCAGCCGGCCTGCTTCGTCGTGGTCGGCGATACGGTCGAGGAGGCCAAGGCCAAGCGCGCCAAGCTCGACAGCCTGGTGAACTACGCCAATTCGATCGCCTCGCTCTCGATCGCGCTCGGCACCGACGCCTCGAAGTTCGACCCCGACGGTCCGCTGCCGGAGATTCCGGACAGCAACGCGAGCAAGAGCGGCCGCGAGCGCGCGATCGCCGCGGCCAAGCGCGAGAACCTCACCGTGCGCCAGCTCGCGCAGCGCATGGGCGGCTATTCGGGCTTGGCCATGATCGGCACGCCCAAGACCATCGCCGACGAGATGGAAACCTGGATCGAGACCAATGCCAGTGACGGCTTCACCATCATGTTCCCGTACCTGCCCGGCGGGCTCGACGACTTCGTCCGCGGCGTGATCCCGGAACTGCAGCGGCGCGGCCTGTTCCGGCGCGAATACGAGGGCAAGACGCTGCGCGAGAATTTGGGATTGCCGCGACCGGGCAACCGGTTTTTCGACACCAAAGCCGTTGCAGCCGAATAGATAAGCGAGATTGAGAACTTCCACGCCCATGTCTATTATGACGCGCCCAGGACCCGCGCGCAGGCGGCAGAGCTTTGCGAAGCCGCGGGAGCAAAATTCGGCGTCAAGATCGGCCGGATGCACGACAACCCGGTCGGCCCGCAGCCGCGCGGGACCTGTCAGCTCACCATCGGCAAGGAGCAGTTCTCGGAGGTCGTTTCCTGGCTGGTGCTCAATCGAAGCGGCTTGACGGTATTCACGCACGCGCAAACCGGCAACGCGCTCAAGGACCACACCGACCATGTGATCTGGCTCGGTCCGTCGGAGACGCTCAAGCTCTCGCAGTTCCGCTAGACGCGGGTTGGATCAGGCGCTACGCCCCAGCACGTTGTCGAGATCGTGGTAGATCGTGTGCAGGTGCTGCGCCTCGGCGTCGACCGACGCCATTTCGATGACGAACCCGTCGCCTATCACGCGATAGCCAAACGCCTTCTCCGGCGTGTTCGCGCCATACCAGGCGAAATGCACGGCCTGCCGGTCGCCGGATTGCAGGCGTGCCCGCTGCGCGGCGGCGAGCGGTGCCGGGACATGCTCGACGCCATAGAGCTCGATCATCTGCCAGAGCAGGTCGCGCTGCGCGGTCGACAGCTCGGATGCCGGGAGCCCGGTCTTCTTCGCGTTGGCGCGCTCGCGTCCCGCAGAGGACAGGATGTTGTAGGGCGTCGAATCCCCGACCCGCGCACGACCCTGCAGTTTCGGCGACAGATCGGCCATCAGCCGCCGCGCCATGCCCTCCTCGTCCTTGAGCGTGTTGAGGCCCATGTACGGCCCGGACGGCACACGGTTTGGCAGCGCCGAGAACGACGAGGGCGTGACCGATACGATGCTGTTGTCGCGCACGGCGACTGACTGGGTCAGATGATGGCCTTCGAAACGAAAGCCCCAGGTGCCGGTCTCGGCCGGCGTGCCGAACACCGAAAGCGAGAATCGCTCCGAAGAGCGCTGGCCCGAGCCGTTGCCGCTCGCCGCCAGGATGTCCTGCAGCAGCATCACGTTCCTGGCCTTGGCGACGCCTGCGGGCGACCAGACCGCGCCGAGCGCGCTCCAGGCAGATTCCTTCTGCGCCGCGCTCATTTACTCCAGGCGGAGGCCCGGCTTGGCGTAGCCCGACGCGCCGAAAGAATTCCAGCCCCGCCACTCCGGGCCGTTCCAGGCAAACGACGCGGCCTTGCGCTTGTCCGGATCGAGGCCCGAGAGGAACGCACGCACCTTGCCGAGCAAATCGGCCGCGGGTGCGAGGCCCTCGTCAGCGGCCGCGACAAAGCGGGGCAAGGTCGCCGCGCCAAGCAGCACCACACCCGCGGCAATAGCGCTGCGGCGGTCGATCGAATGTGCCGGTTTCGGCTTGTTGTGCAGGCCACTCATGGACGGCCTCCCTGCTCAAGCACCAGCCTATCCCCGATTTCCCTTCCGCTCCAACCCCGCTACGCTGGCGCCACGTCATTCCATGTCACAGTGCACACAGGACGCCGACCCACATGAACCGCCTTCTTGAACTCCCGCCCGAAAAACAGACGCCCGAACAGAAAAAGGTGTTCGAACAGCTGGTCGCCGGCCGCGGCCGCATCCTCGGCCCTTACAAAATCTGGATTCATTCGCCGACGGTCGCGAGCGGCATGGAGCACATCGGAACTTATCTGAACAAGAAGGGCTCCTTGTCGGAGCGCGAGGTCGAGATCGGCATCCTGGTGATCGCGCAGCATTGGGACGGCGACTACGTCCGCCAAGCGCACATCAAGATGGGCAAGCAGGTCGGGCTCACGCAGGAAATCATCGACGCGATCCTCGCCGGCCGCGACCCCAAGCTGACCGACTCCCATGAGCGCGCGGTGCACCGCTTTGCCGCGGCGCTGGTCGCGGGCGCGAAGCTGTCGGATACCGAGTTCGCCGAGATCGAGAAAGTCATCGGCCGCGACGGCGTCGCCGAGGTGCTGGTGCTGCTCGGCTATTACACCTCGGTCGCACTCGGCATGAAGGTGCATCAGGTGCCAATCCCGCCGCCGGCATAGCGCGGCCGATCTCAATTCAAACGAGGACACGATGGATCGACTCCTGCCGCTTGCCGAAAAAATCGCCGCCCGCCTGATCGCGCGGAAGGAAACCATCGGCGTCGGCGAAGGCTCGGCCGGCGGGCTCATCTCAGCCGCGCTCCTCGCCGTGCCCGGCGCCTCGGCCTATTTCATCGGCAGCGCGATTGTTTACACCGGTGCGGCGCGAAGCGCGTTCACCGGCATCAGCCTGGACGACATGAAGGGCCTGCGCCCGGCAAGCGAGCCCTACGCAGCCCTGCTCGCCCAGCGCGTCCGCGAGCGGCTCAACACCACCTGGGCGCTCGCCGAGGCGGGCGCGGCGGGGCCGTCGGGCAACCGCTACGGCGATCCGGCCGGGCACACCTGCATCGCCGTCACCGGACCGTCGGCGCGCACATTCACGTTGCGGACCGGCAGCAGCGACCGCCGCGCCAATATGCGCGCGTTCGCCGCGCGCGCGCTCGAACTGTTCGCGGAGCAGATCGGCGCGAAATAGCCGGCTGCCGGCTCACTGCGTCATGTCGAGCATGACCTTGCCGCGGGCGTGGCCGGTCGCGACGTGTTCGAAGGCTTTCAGCGCGTCGCTGAAGGGCAACACCTCTGTCACCACCGGCTGCACCGCCTTCATCTGCACCAGCGCGGTGATCTGATCGAGCAGGCTCGTGTCGTATTTCACCGGCGCGGGCCTGACCTCGACGTCGCTGCGCGGCGGCGACTGGTTCATCGGCGGCACGGAAATGTGCACGATCACGCCGCCCGGCCTGAGCACGGGGAACGATTTGAACCGCACGTCGCCGCCGATCAGGTCGAACACCAGATCGACATCCTTGATCGCCGTGCTGAAGTCGCTCTTGGTGTAGTCGATCACCTGGTCGGCGCCGAGCGAGCGGACAAATTCGGCGTTCCTGGCGCCCGCGGTGGCCGCGACGGTCGCGCCCAGGTGCTTGGCAAGCTGCACTGCGAAGCTGCCGACCCCGCCTGCGCCCGCGTGAATGAGCACGCGCTGGCCCTTGGCGAGCTTTCCCGTGGTGACAATGCCGGCCCAGGCGCTGAGACCCGCGATCGGCAGCGAACCCGCGTCGATGTCGCTCAGGCCCGCAGGCTTGCGCGCCAGTGTTGCCGCCGGCACTGCGACGTACTCCGCATGGGTGCCCCACCGCGACGGATCGGCGACGCCAAAGACCACGTCGCCGGCCTTGAAGCCGGTCACGGCGCTGCCGAGTTTGGCGACGGTGCCCGCGCAGTCGCGGCCAAGAACATGCGGCAAGCTGCGCTGCGAGGGCCCGCCGTAACCGCGCGTGATCTTGGCGTCGACCGGATTGACGCTCGCCGCCGTCACCTTGACCAGCACGTCGTTCGGCCCCAGTTCCGGCGTCGCCACCTCGGCGAAGCGCAGCGACGAAAACCCTTCATATCCGTTGAGCGTCAACGCCTTCATGAACCCTGCTCCCTTGTCGTCGCTATTCCAGAACCACGCCGCTTGCCTTGATCGGCGCGGCCCAGGTCTCGATCTCGCTGGGAACGAACTTTTCCAGATACTCCGGACTGCGGTTTTCGCGCGCCGGGACGAGGATGCCGATGTTGTCCAGCCGCTCCCGCACGTCCTGCCGGTCCAGCATCGCTCCCGCCGCCTTGTTGAGCGCCCGCACGATCGGATCGGGCGTGCCTTTCGGATAGAAGAAGGCGTTCCATCCATAGACCGAGACGCCGGCGAGCCCCTGCTCCTTCGCGGTCGCAAGCTCCGGCAGCATCGGCACGCGGCGAGGCCCGAGGTTGGCCAGCGCCTTGACGGCGCCGCCCTTAATCAGCGGCACTGCGATCGACCCCGCGTCACAGAGAAAGTCGGTGCGGCCCGCCATCAGGTCCTGCATCGCCTGCGTCGTGCTGCGATAGGGCACATGGGCGACGTTGGTTCCCATCGCGCTGTTGAGCAGCACGCAGGTGATATGGGTCGCCGAGCCCGGCCCGGCGGAGCCGAATTGCATCTTGGTATCGTTCGCCTTCGCATAGGCGACGAATTCCGTGAGCGTGCTGGCGGGGAAATCCTTGCGCACCAGCAGCGCGAAAAACGACTCGCCGACGATTCCAATGGATACGAAGTCCGCCGCCGCATCGTAAAGCGGCTTACGATAGAGCGTCTGATTGTAGGCGTGGGTACCCGCCGTCACCATGCCGAAGACGTAGCCGTCGGGCGCCGAGCGGACGACGCGATTGGAACCGGTCATGCCGCCGGCCCCGGCGACGTTCTCGATCACAACCGGCTTGCCCAGGATCTCGCCAAGCGGCGCGGCCATGACGCGGCCGATCGCATCGAGCGGGCCGCCTGCGGCAA